>CAJBRY010000542.1 GCA_903958085.1 uncultured Geobacteraceae bacterium | reverse complement strand
GTGATGGTAAAATACGAGTCATGATATATCCTGCAATAGGTTACATTTCAGATGATAAAAAAGTTGCTGTGATCTATTCGCACAAAGATCTCCCAAAAAAATCAAAGCTGAAGCCACTTTTCGAAAAAAGTGGAAGCAAATACTTTACAAGGCCACTCAAAAATAAAAACAAGTATTTGATTGCTATACTTAATTCCGCTGCTGGAAGTAGCAAAAAAATACAACTATTTCTTGACGAAAAACTGCAAATCACCGGTTGCCTTTTCCCGGCCCCATGACCACCCACCTCGGTGCAAAAACGCTCTTCTTCTGGGGAGCCGGTGCAACTGCTGCTTTAGGGCAACGTGGCACTTTTGGGCAAACTGCTTTCATCAAGGGACTTGCGGAAGATGGTTCGTTGGAAAAACGTGTCAGAGTTGCTCTTAATCTTGATTCAACTGCTTGGGATGCACATTTAACTGATCTGCTACACATTCTGGGGGATTCGAATCCGGATATTTTAAAAGTCACTTCTGAAGAGAAAGATGCCATGAAAAGGCATTGGAACGATCAGAGCGACGATGCAATCGACAGTCGCATCAGGGAATTACGCAGCCTTTTTGACTGGTCGGCATTGCAAGAGATAATAAAGATCTGTCCAGCTTTCGATGAGAAGGAAGGTTTTCAACTTAGCGATCTCTTCAACATTCTCGACATTCACATTCAAAGCGGTCATGGTTTCCGGGCACACGGCGGTCATTTCATACAACCTTCTCGTGTCATCGTTGCCCGTAAAGCTCTGGAAATGCTGCTTCACACGCTCTTCTATATTGACTGGCAAGATGCGAGAATCAACAAATCGTCTGAACTTGAAAAATATCACCAGTTTGCCCGTATACTCGCAGAACATCACCAGGAACAAGGAATAGCGCAACTTGCCAATGGTTATAAAACAGATACACGGGAGTTTTATCTGGCAGATATCGCCTTTGTCAGTCTCAATTATGACCCGATCTGTTTATGGACTCAGCTTATCGCCAACTACGAATGTAATAATAATTTCCCGCCTCATGTACACACCCCACGAGTTCCGCTCAAAATTTTTCACGATTTGGCTCACTTCATGGCGGTCATCAGAATAGGTGTTCCAAACGACGACAAAGCTCATCTCTGGTATCCGATGAATGAAGCATCCGCGCAACGCTTGAATGACCGAGACCATACAACCGGAAGAAGGGTGCGGATTCAAAAGTTCTTCCTCCCCCATGGTTGCGTCTGCTGGAGAGAGTGCCCCAGTTGCGGCAAACTCACGGCATATTTTGGTCAGAAATGGGAGATTGAAGCAGCGGCATTGATTCCACCTCCACCGCTTAAAGGCTTCTGGGATAAGGGTTCCATACAGCCAAGGGCAAATACAGACGAAGCAATCGAGTGGGCTGAAGGTAAAGTAGATGCCAGAGCTTGCGCCCATTGCGATGCGCTGACCTACACACAACATACAACCACCGTCATGCAAAGCAATTTTAAAAAAACTCCTCCACCATTTATTCAAGAAATCCAGAACGATCTTCGGATTGCTGTTGAGGCTGCAGAACATATCATTTTGTTCGGCTATTCTCTTCCGCCGGACGATGTCGCATATCGGGCTTTCTTTGCTTCACGCCGAAAAAAGAAGGATATCGGAGATGTAAAATGTTCCGTAGTTGCCGGTACAGAGTACGGAAATGTTTGGCATGAAGCGGCAGAAATTGATGGTCTCCTGAAATACATGAAACAAAGCGAATCACCAGCGACAACAATTCAAGCCGCACGTGATCTGTTTGGAAAAGATAACATCAGGTTTTACGGCGGCGGAATTCCCAATGTTTTCTGTGATGGCAATATGGTTAGCAAAGAGAAAATTCTGAGGCTGATCAACTGGCAGAACCATTAATATATCGAGAAATTCATCTCTGAAGGAGTTATTTCGTATGAAACAGTTTCTGATCATCGTTTCTTCATTCATCATTTATCATTCATCTATTGCGTTTGGTGCCGCTCCCGCACAGGTACCACAAACCGGGCAAGTTAATTGTTACAATGAATCTGGTACAGCGGTCATCTGCACTGGTACCGGACAAGATGGTGAATTGCAGACTGGTGTTGCCTGGCCAAGTCCACGGTTTACGGATAACGGAGATCAAAGCGTAACCGACAATCTGACCGGATTGGTCTGGACAAAGGACGCAAATCTGAGGAAAACACGTGACCCTTTGTTTGGTGCTGAGCTTGATAGCGCAGGCGTCCCTTTATCCGTTGTATCTGGTGTTACTTGGCAACAAGCTCTTGAGTATGTGAAAAAGTTGAATACTGAAAGTTATTTAGGCCACACTGACTGGCGTCTGCCAAATATAAATGAGCTAAAAAGTCTTAAAAACATTGGGCAGAGCAATCCCTCTACTTGGCTGAATGGACAGGGTTTTTCAAATGTCCAGTCGTATTTCTATTGGTCTGGAACACAAGTTGCTCACCACAGTGCAGACTCTGAATACTTTGGTTTTGGAAATCCTTCTACAGGCTACTACATCTGGCCTGTTCGTAGCGGACAGTATGGGGGATCTAGTTCTTTGACTCTTCCAAAAACGGGTACAACATCTTGCTATGATGCTTCATATTTGACTGTCAGTTGCAGCGGCACGGGGATGGATGGAGAACTTCAGGTTGGTACAGCCTGGCCAACCCCGCGTTTCACAGACAACAGCCTTGTCAGCAGTTCTGATAAGACGGTCACAGATAACCTGACCGGACTAATCTGGAGTAAAGACGCCAACCTTCCTACTACAAGCAAAACATGGCAGCAGGCACTTGATTACATAAAAAGCCTCAACAGTATTTCATATTTGGGTCACAATGATTGGCGACTGCCAAATATATATGAACTCGAAAGTCTTATTAACAAGGGATTGGATCGCGAACCTTGGATTACCTGGTTGAATGGATATGGGTTCACCAACCTCAAGGATTATTACTGGTCAAGTAGTACATCCGCAAGCAGTCGTATCGATGCTTGGTTTAGCAATATGCCCTATGAAAAAAGCGAAGTTGCAAAAGATCTACACGGCCTCACCATGGATATTTATACTTGGCCCGTTCGCGGTGGTCTGGTTCGTTTACCAATTTCCGTCACCAAATCTGGCACAGGTAGTGGCACGGTCACATCATCAACCGGTGGCATC
The DNA here is from genome assembly GCA_903958085.1 of uncultured Geobacteraceae bacterium. Taxonomy (GTDB): domain Bacteria; phylum Desulfobacterota; class Desulfuromonadia; order Geobacterales; family Pseudopelobacteraceae; genus JACRCG01. Next base: position 10,481 of record CAJBRY010000542.1, on the reverse strand, counting down.
AATTGTGGGTCAACCTGCTCTGGCGCAATTACCACTGGTATGCCCGTAACACTCACTGCTACCCCAGACAGCAGCAGCACTTTCACAGGATGGACAGGCGCATGTAGTGGAACTGGTACTTGTACCGTAACTATGGATGCTTCAAAGAGTGTCACAGCAAACTTTACCTTTACTGCAACATACGGTGCTTGTGGAAGTAGCAACGGATTAAGTCTGATTATCGCACCGACATCAAATCTCTGTAACAGTGGCACAGCAACAACTGTCACAGGCTCAGGCCCGTGGAACTGGTTCTGTACAGGAAGCAACAGCGCTGCTAGCTGCTCTGCAAACATCCAAACCTGGACAATCAATACCGGTTACACTTCTAACGGTACAGTCAGTTGCACATCACCAATAAAGAACGGAGCAACCTCAAACTGCGCTATCTCACCAGCAAGCGGCTATCTGTTAGCAAGCTTTACCGATAATAGTGTTAGCAAAATTGGAGTAGTATCAGGCGGTGCTTACATTATAACCGGTGTTTCTGCCAATCACCAAATTGCTGCAACTTTCAGCCTGATACCACCACCACAATTTGCCGTAACACCGACTAACGGCGTTGGATATTCCATCAGTCCGGAAACAGCACAGATGGTCAATCAGAACACCACAGCATCGTTTACCGTTACTCCGACATCAGGTTTTGGCATTTCTACAGTTACCGGCTGCAACGGGAGTCTAAATGGCACAACGTTCACCACCGGTTCAATTACTGCTAACTGTACGATAAGCGTTACGACAGTTGAACGTAGTGCCTCACCTAGCGGAGCTACACCGACAATAAGTGATGCTTTGAAAGTACTCCAGGCATTTATCGGAGGAACTGCACTGAGCGACGAAGAAAAAATACGTTATGATGTGGCACCACTCGGAGTAAACGGCATTCCACAAGGGAATGGGATAATAGATGGAGCAGATATCATTCTAATACTACGCAGAAGCATCGGGATAGGGAGCTGGTAATGACAATATCAAACTGGAAATCAAACATGAAAAACGCCCTGCAATATTTTTCCTTCACGCTTGTTCTTTTTCTCCTGGTCGCTTGTGGTGGTGGCGGAGAGAAGGATAAACCAGCAACACCGGCGGCAAAAACTACTGCAACACTCAAAATAACTTTAACAGGAACTTTGCCCGCTTCTACAACAATCTCTGGTGCACTTTTTTCTTTGACCCTACCAGCAAACGTGACCCCGGCAATGAATGGTGCCATCGTTGCAAACAGTGTTGTTTCAAATTCAGGAACTTTTGCAAACAGCACACTTGTGCCTCAAGTAGTCTACACAGCCGCAACAAGCAAACTCGATGTGGTTTTATCGAACTCGGATGCTTCTGGAGTAACACAGGTTGACGAGGTTGCAACTATAACCCTTCAGCTTGCAAACAGCGCAACTCCTAATGCGGCCAGTTTTCCAGTAAGCGCTGCGAGTGTTATTGATGCAGCACTTTACAACTCGATTGCCGGGATGGGTGTCAGTGTGGCAAGTGTGACTTTGCAGTAAATTGTAAAAAAGGAATTTTATATGAACCGAGCCTCCTGATTATTTATTCAGGAGGCTCAATTGTTTTTGGAGTGCCACCCCATCTACATTCTTATCAAGAATATTCAAAGTTTTGAGACTTGTCAGCTGGATCAAGCCCAAAGAAATAAATGTGAGGCATCCCACATTTTGTACTTTCTCAAATATCTATTTGTGAGATGTTTTTACTCGGCAGGAGTTGAAAATCAAAGAGATGGATTCAGGGCATCAAACTTTTTTAAGCGTACGTTGAAAAATTGAACCCGGTGATGTCGCTCGCCAAGTTTTTTTGATTCTGCCGCACATTCTGCGCCAGTAAATTGGCAATCTGACTCTGCTGCTCCGCAGCCTGCTTCATCATTGTTGCGGAAAATGTCTGCTGTGTTGCAGCACTTCTCATAAGAATGGAAGAACCTGCAATAGAATTGTTATCCATAATCAATCCCCCCTTTACGTCCTCATAATAGTGCCGGTTATCCATGATTGCAAGCTTGAATATGGACTCGCATTCAATCTCACTTGCACTAATGCAAAACAATGCAATTTTGCAATTTGCAATTGTGCAAAAATAAGGATTGATGCTTTTGTATAGATAAATACTTGAAATTTAAACAATAAATTTCTTATTGTTATGCTTGGGTAATCTGTAACGGGTTTAGGAACATCTTGTAAGAATAAACAAGATCTTTGCAATAACGCAAAATATTATTCATAGACATAAATATTACCATCATCAATAAAGCGTAAATAGCTGTATATACATGCATATTTTTCTAAATCAACTAATTGGCACGTCACATGCTTAATGTGGATGAACACAACTTAGAGAGGCCATCAATGGGGAACCAAGACATCTGTCCATTCTATGGAAAAAATGATGATTACTGCGATGTCGGTTGTGAGTATATCTCACCACATGATGTGAATATGATTATCAGATACTGCACGGGTCGCCACATCCAGTGCAGCAAGTATCTAGAGCTTGTTGACCGTTTTCATGGTGAGCTGCCTGAACTGGTTAAGTGCTGAACTGCAAATATAGATTTAATTGAAGGAGAATTGAGATGCTGTACAAACTTGCTTTTGGATTCAATGGTATTCAACTTGTCCTGGCCCTGACTGTTACTCTGTTGTTTTTAGCAATCACAATTTCAAAGGAGAAGAGAGATGAGCGAAAGAGAGCTTGAACTGCTGAACAGAATTGAAGAACTGGAGCGTCATACCTGGCGAAACAGCGCAATCCTTCGTTCGGTTGCCATGGTGGCCTTTACGGCGATAATAGGTTTTGTTATCGCATCTGGAGTAGTCGGTGGTGGGCACGGTAGTCACTGGTCCGGACCGGCGTGGAATACGATGTGGCTGTATGGCTTATTTGCTGCTAACGCGGTATCAATGTTCTGGACAACTCACAAGGAATAGGGGGAATACTCAAATGCCAATGAAAATTTCACATGCAATTATACTTCTGGTGGTCTGCGTCCTTTGCGCCGGCTTTAATATGCAGATTTTTGGTGGTCTGGATGAAATGATGGGCGATCAGTACTGGGTTCTTGATACGACTCAGGGCGATAATGGCTGGTATGCAATGGGTCTTTTACCGCATGTAAAAAAAATGGCGAAGGATGTAGTTAAGACTGCCAATACTGATACAGACTTGAATAATAATTATGTAATCTATGCTCAAAGCGGAGACTTCGCTGGCAAGGCTACATACGGAATCTGTTTTGGTATTCCATTGATTATGTATCTGATCTGGTTTGCTTTCATCATCGGCTTTCCTGACCGCGTTGATCCATACTTGCTGCCGCGAAAAATATTCACAATCTCCGTTATTATTTGCTGTTCTGTAATAGCCAACCTCTTCCTGATGCGCATTGCAGGCGATTTTGCTCGTGACCCAATGTCCCGCATCGCCAATGTTGCTGGTAACCATGCTTCACTCCTGTTTCATAACGCCGGGATCTGGTTTGCGATTCTTTTCTCTGCTCTTGGCACTCACAGTCATTCTTTTGATGAAGTCAAAGCTCCAGACAGCCGCAATTGGCAAACACAGGCTAACGAAAAATTCAACTGGATGTTCACACTGTTGGGAGTAGTCACGGTCCTTGAAGTTGTGCTGGTCAAGAACAAACTAGCTCTTCCTGATGCAGCTGTTGACTATTCGGTTTGGGTAATTTGGGTCGTGATATTCATGAGAATGTATGGTTTTTCACCAAAATACTGGATCAAGCGTCCAACCGGTATAGCCATAATGGTTGTTGGCACATTACTGACTTTACCACTTTTCTATCTTCTTGAGCGGGTGACAGGAACTCTAGGTGCCGGCTTTGCATCGCCAATTCTTGCAAAGGCATTGGGAGCGGAGAACCAGAACATCGGCCTTTCATTGATGGTCTCAATATACCTTGTATTCTGGATGGAGTTTGCTACTGCCATTCGCATGAACGGCCCGGCCAAAAAAGCTGTGGCACAAAAAATTTAGGGTGGGAGAAAGTATATGACTGAGATCAAGAACAAGGGTTGGAACGTTGTATCTGCTGGCTTGGCTATCAATCTGGCTCTAGGGGTACTGTATGCCTGGAGTATTTTCAAGGGGGCAATTAAGGCTTCTATTGAAAAGGGAGGTGAAGGAGCTTTTACATGGGATATCGCCTCGATAAATGACCCTTATGCTGTTTGTTGTCTTGCATTTGCCTTTTCCATGATTGTCGCCGGCAAGTGTCAGGACAAAATCGGCCCAGCTCGAACTGCTTTGATTGGCGGCATCCTGGTTGGCGGTGGTTTTACCTTAATGGGTTTTTCAAACAGTTATATGGCCTGGGTCCTTGGTTTTGGGGTATTGGCAGGGTCCGGTTTCGGCTTTGGATATTCAGCTGCTACGCCACCTGCCCTGAAATGGTTTTCACCATCAAAAACCGGTTTGATCGCTGGTATTGTAGTAGCCGGGTTTGGTATAGCACCTGTATACATCGCGCCTCTGGCATCATATTTGATTGGCGCCTTTGGCATTGCTAAGGCGATGATGTTCCTTGGAATCGGTTTTACTATTGTAGTTTGTGGTCTTTCGTTCCTGCTTGTTAATCCTCCACAAGGTTTTGTACCTGCCGAACCGGCTGATCCGGGTCCTGTTGCCAAGATGAATGCTTCCAAGCCGGTGGTTAATGCTACAGTTAGTGAAATGCTTCGTAACTACAAATTTTATGTACTCTGGGTTGCTTTCTTTATAGGGTCGGGTGCCGGTCTTATGGTAATCGGAAGCGTTGCAGGCCTTGCCAAGAAGAGTATGGGTCCAATGGCTTTTGTAGCAGTTGCGATAATGGCACTTGGTAACGCCGCTGGTCGTGTTGTTGCCGGTGTTCTTTCCGATAAAATCGGTCGCCGTGCTACACTTTTCATTATGTTGTCAATGCAGGCTGTAATGATGTTCATTGCCATGGCGGTTGTTAATTCGGGAAGTGCCGTTCTTCTGGTTCTCCTCGCAACATTCATCGGCTTTAATTATGGTTCTAATCTTTGCCTGTTTCCTTCATTCGCCAAGGATTATTGGGGAACAAAAAATTACGGACTGAACTACGGTGCCCTATTTACAGCCTGGGGTGTTGGCGGATTCGTAATGGGTAAAGTCTCAGAGATGATTAACGCACAACCTGGTGGACTTGGCAAATCGTTTATGCTGTCCGGTTTTTTGCTTGCTGCCGGTGCTGCGCTTACAATATTTCTGGCAGAACTCAAGCCAGCAACTACTGCGGAAGAAACACCTTCGCAATGGAAAGAATTCTGGGCTGAATTTATGCTTGGAGCCAAAGTATTTGCGGGTTTTGAGCAGGCTCAGATTAGAATACCCCGGCAGGTTGTTTAATCCGGGTTTGTATATTGCAGCACCTGAAATAGCCAATCGGCACTGTTTACTGCCATAAACAGAGAAAGCCCCAAGGGAAACCATGGGGCTTTCGATATTTTAGTGCAAATCAGAGCAGTCAATCATGGTGTCTTGGTCTAAACCATATCAAGCCAGCTAAACAACATTTCTGTTCCTGACTGTCAAGCCGTTCAGAAAATTGCGTAGAAACTGATCGCCACACTCTTTGTAATGTTTGTGATCTTTCTTTCTAAACAGCGCACTCAACTCTGATTTTGAAAGTTTAACATCCGCCAAGTTCATAACCGCCAGCATATCTTCTTCTTTCAAATCAAGAGCGATGCGCAGTTTCTTCAAGATAGCGTTGTTGTTTAGTCCAGCGTCAGGCTTTGATGTATTTGTATTGCCGGAATCACGCCTGCCACGTTTATGAATGATCAAACCATCCAAAAAAAATGATAGTAGTGGATTGCTGCAGGAAATAAATTCGTCCTCGTCTTCCTTTTTTAAAAGCTTGAGAAGTGTGGGCAACTCCAGTGTGCAGCCCGAAAGCTTGAAGATTTCGATCATACCAGGGTTGCTGATATCAAGGGCATAACGCACCCGTCGAAGTATGTCGTTGTTGTTCATCTTTACTGTCTCCTGACTGGTAATTGAAAAAATTATTTGAATGCAGCCACTTGCGCCTGATACATAGTGACCGGTACAAAACGCACGGCAAACTCTGAAGAACATCTGACACACGCGGCAAAGAATGGTTTGCCGTTTTTACCTTTTTCAAATGGCAAATCCTGTTTGTGGTTGCAGTATGGGCACAAAGCAGAAACAACAGTCTGAGCAATTTTAACCGGCTTTGCATCTGGAGTTGTTGTCTTTTTGGGAGTGGGCTTTAGCTGGGATTCTGGCAAATCAGATACTGGAGTAAAGCTTTTTTGCATATCTATTCGCTCCTTTTTTGTAGAAATAGTAACCGGCATATTTTCATCTTCAGCAGAATCTATTGCAGGTTTTATTTGAGGCAGGATACCTTTCAAAGCATTTTTCCAGACAGTCGGCATTGATGTTTTAGAGTAGTGTAACGGCCTGACACCCTTCATTAAAGCTGCACCGCCTACTACAACATAATACTTGTCTCGATATAAGACTAAAATCTGGTTGCCGACTTCTGCCATTATTAAACCCGATGAAATTTTGTTGTCTAGCCAAAATGTTATGGTATCTTCCATTCAAATCTTCCTCCCCATGATATATGATTAGATCGGATTTGGTCTCGGTTCCATCTGTTTTTTGTTGCCACTTATTTTTGCCACGGCAACCATACCGAAACTTTTCCGCCCAGGCACATAAATTCTCCCCATCCAGCGTTATTGGTGGCTACAGATAATGTGATATGTCCCGTGATATCGGTGTATGTCACGTTCGGCTGACCTGTCTCCATCCATTTCCAGCCATCACCTCCGTTGCTCATCAATACAGCCATACCACCCAAGTGTTGTTCATCTCCCAGACGAGTCCATCCGATTGTGTTAGGGTGATCAAAGTAATCATACTGGGAACCATAAGCAAAGTGCTGTCTGGCATGGAGAAACGTGTCAATCAGGAACCGGTGTGACGGCATGTTTATATGATACGAATTCCCCACACCTTTTTTGTCATTGTATTCGGATCCATAGTAGTCAGGATAGAATATGCAGGGGTACCCTTCACTCCTGAGCAGGATTATTGCGTAAGCAAGGGGCTTGAACCATGCGGCAACTGAAGATTCCAATGCTTGCAACGGCTGTGAGTCGTGGTTGTCGACAAAAGTAACTGCATGTGTAGGGCGGTCTTTGGCAAGTGTTCCATCAAGAATTTTGCGCAAGTCGTAGTTGTTACCTGAGAGTCCAGCGGTGTAAAAGTTGAAATGAAGCGGAACATCAAACGCGGTCAGTCTTCCCCCAACGTCGTTGATATACCACTGCAGTGCAGGAAGACTGTTGGCCCAGTATTCTCCCACCATAAACAGCTCTTTACCGGCATGTTTTTCCAGAGCATCATGCCATTCCGGGAAGAACCAGGCGGCAATATGCTTGATGGCGTCAAGGCGGAAGCCGTCAACACCGGTGGTATCGAGATACCATTTTCCCCAACGAATCAGCTCGTCCCGGACATCCTGGTTCTGACAATCCAGATCGCAGCCCATCAGATAGGCAAAGTTCCCAAATTCTGAAGACACTTCGTCGTCAAAGCGCTTACCTTCAAAAAGGTAGATGGTGTTGTAATCGCTGGGATTGCCCGCTTCATAGTCCACAGCATCAAAGTGCTGCCAATGCCACTCAAAATCGGAGTATTTTCCATTTCTGCCCGGAAAGATAAAGTGACTCCATGATTTGATATTCTGTAATGGCCCTCTGGGGTTTATTCGGTCTCCCTTGGAATAGGGAGTCGCCCTACAAGGTTCAGCCTTGTCTGCTCCCATGCGGTGGTTCAGTACTCCGTCCGCATACACCTGTATGCCTGCTGTTTTAAGTGCGGCAATGGCATCAAGGTATTGCTGACGTGTGCCGTATTTTGTGCGTATTGATCCTTTTTGATCAAACTCCCCTAGATCGTATAGGTCATATACGCCATAACCGACTTCCGATCCACCACCGATCCCTTTATAGGCTGGAGGAAGCCAGAGTGCCGTTATGCCGGATTCAGCGAGCTCCCTGGATTTATCGGCGACTGTTTCCCACAAACTCCCATCCTGGGGTGTGTACCAATGGAAATACTGCATCATTACGCCATTTGTATCGGTCATTATTTCCCCATACTCGCGTCAAGTAGTTTAATTGAATAGATCCAGCTGGTTATCAAAATCAGCATTGTTGGTTCTGAATATAATCGTGAGTAGTGCATCACTGCCTTACTTCATTCTACGAATCTTTACTTCAATATCACGGTTCTCTTTTAGTAATGCAACTAGCCGGGTGGTGTCGGTTTCGCCATAATGGTAAGGATAGAGTACTTTAGGATGAAAAGAACTAACAGCATCAACAACCATTTCAGGTGTCATTGTATATGGAAGATTCATCGGCAGGAAGGCGATGTCGATTTGCTTCAACAGACTCATTTCAGGAATATTCTCAGTATCTCCTGCGATATAGATCCGCTTGTCGGCAAATGACAGAACATAACCGTTACCCGATCCTTTTGGGTGGTACGGTTGGGCATTGTCGCGTTTATGGACGATGTTGTACGCAGGTAATGCTTCAACGATAATACCCTCAATATTCTTCATGTCTCCGTTCTTCATTATTATCCTGTTTGTAACCTTTTCAGCACTTTTTTCAGTGACTACCACAACGGTTTTTGAGGTAGTTACTTGCTGAATTGCCGCAAGATCAAGATGATCCTGATGTTCATGAGTAATAAGTATGAGGTCGGCCTTAGGCAGTTTAGCATAATCAGCCAGTTTGCTGTAAGGATCGACATGGATAATTCTGCCACCGTACTCCATAATGAGTGAACCATGCCCGATGAAGGTTATTTCAAGATTTCCAGCCGATGTCTTAATAACATCCTTCTCGAATAGTTCCGTTGCATCCACCAGACCGGCGCTGCATAAGCAAAACATCAGAAAAATAATTACTTTTTTTATCATAATACATTCCCCCCTATTACCCGATCCGGGTCATTTTGTGTACGATTTTTTCTTCGATCATCCCTTCGACAGCGTCAACATAAAAGACGAAGTGAGGAGTTGTCATATGGCGTTCAAGGCAGGCCATATTCTCCCATTTTTCATAAAAGATGAATACGGAGGATTCAGTATTATCCTGATGTAACGTGTATTCGATGCAACCTTTTTCTTGTCTGGTCGGTTCGATTAGTTTCAGGAGTTCAGTCCTGACAATCTCAACTGCTTCTTCTTTGACAACAAGCCTGGCTATAACAGTGACTATTGACATGATTTTTCTCTTTTTTCATGGGCTTTCTGGCCATGAACCCTTTCGTATGCCTTGCAGAAGGGACAGATATCTCCCTCTATTCTCTTTACAAAATTGTATGCAACTCCTTTTTGATGATAACGGGCATGAAGACAGACCGGGCACAACTCGCACACCTTAGCCAAAGCCCGATCAAGTGATGTGCTGTTAGAATAATTCATTCCTGAAACTCCTTATCGTTTGGGAACAAATAAATGCCCATTCTTATCATATTGTATGGCAGGACCTGAAATTTTTCATAGAATTGATGTTTAAATCCAATTAGGTGATGACAAACTGCAACTGAAGAACATTTTCGCAGGCAAAACGGATATTGGGGAAAGGAACTTTAACAACCGAAAACATATTTGCCAACTCATTATTGGATAACAAATCCGTTTTCTAGAATGATATCAAGGATAATGCGATCAATTTCCTATTTGTAAGATATAGTAATTCACCAGCTGGAGAATGCAAAAAACACCAAAAACACGCAACCTGTTGTTTTAATTTATTTTTGCATTTTCTTTCTGTTTGCAAGACAATTTGCCACAAAAATATATTCATCAATATAATCGGATACCCCGTCACGGTTATAATCGTGCAAAATCGGTTTTACTGAACCGGTTTCTTTAATAAACCTGTCCCAGCCGTTTTCATCAAGTGTCAGTTTTGTAACAATGGGAGGGGAAACTGTGAGAGGAAATTCAAATTCATCTGCACCGTTAATCACAGTAACGGTAACCCTGTAAGAATCAGGTTCAGGCAAAACCTCAACTATCCAACGCCCAGAGTTCTCCTTATCTCGTCCAAAAGAAAGCAATTCAGCGCCACTCACTGCAAAATTAGGAGATATGTTTTTTCTGGAGGGGATGTCAACGGTGAGGGCAACTTTGCTTTTGCCATCACTCAGCAGTATGAAGGGGTCTTGATTAATAATATGGGTTACTTTCTTGTCAAACAGAGCCACTGCCTCTGTAAATTTTTTGGTATCAAGATGCTTGAATCTTTCCAATACACCCTTATACACTACGTATTGCGGTGTCTCTTCAGGCGCTGCTTCAAGCACAGATTTTTCCTGTGGTTTAGCTTCATCTGAAACTTTATTTG
>CAJBRY010000541.1 GCA_903958085.1 uncultured Geobacteraceae bacterium | reverse complement strand
GCTTTTTTATTTTCAAGCTTACCGATTCATCCAGTTTGGATTACGGATATCAGTAATACTGAAAGTAAAACTCTGTCAATAAAGAAAAAATATTGTCCGGCTTCGTGGAATAAAAGAATCCCCTCAAGACAATTGCCTTGAGGGGATTACATATTGAAGCTGAGGTGGTATTTTCTCCATTTTGTAACAAAGCATTAGGCAATTCTGACGGACACCACCCTTTTAAATGATAATCGATGAAACATGTACTTGACTTTTTATATCAAATCATTGGTGTCCACTTTTTCAACCTACATCACTGACACCCTTAGTCCTTAGTTGACCGAAACAGCACGACCGCTGCATAATTCACGATTACTAACGATCAAATCTGCCGGCGAGACATCTTGATACTTCTAAGCGCTGCGGCTAGGTTCCGGAGCCCAGAACAAAACCCGACCCTGAAAAAAAGATCCATAAGCAACAGGTGCAGCAATACTATAACCTCGAGGCCCAAGATGTAATATGGCCATGTCCCCACAAAGAACGGGTTATCTGCAATGGGTTTGTGCATTAAGTACATATAGTTCGCGTCCAATACATAATTCAGAGGAAAAACAACCATGGCCGCGAGATTCGCTGTTGCAAACATGTACGGTACAGCATGCGGTCGAGGAACCGACGAATAGAATTTGGTCATCAGTATAGGAACGACGATCACCATCGAATGCAAAAAATAGAAGTCAAACACCATCCAGGGGTCAATCCCCTGATTGAGTTGCGGGGTTAAGATGGCGTTCAGCCCACCGGGCAGCCCCAGATAAGCGGAACATTCGTATGATATTTGGCTTTTTGTTAGCAGCGTGATTCCACTCACTATGACAGAAAGCCTACAGGCATGGAGGGGTAGGGAATCCACAAGGTTCCACGTTCTTAGGACTGTGGACAGATATACGTGTGATGAGGCAACTTCGGCCAGGATGATCATCCCGAGAAGAATACTAACTCTCTCTCTGTATCTTGCGGGTGTCGCTGCGACCAAACCGTAAATAAACAGAATCATGACGATACTCGACACAATCCCGAGCATCCAAGGAATCGATAACAGAGCAATTTGATGTTGGACAACCATTGTACGATGAATTCCGTCCCGGTCACTTACAACTTCGGCAAGTGCCGCTCTTTTCCGTTGAAGACATTAAGGAAACTCGGCTTTGCATTACCGACTTGTCCCCCTTTACAACAAGTCCTATGAAGCAGTTGAAAATATTAATTGATTGATAAGAACGTCCTTTTTGTGGCGTGATGTATAAGAAATGCGGCCTTGTATGTCAAGGAAATCTTAACAGGAAATCTTGACCCCGAAATGTAGGGGGCTGCTCTAATGGGCGCGTTCAAGGCACTTTGCGAGATCCGTCCTTTTGAGAAATATGCCCATCTTTTAGCCTGCCCTCTTTCCAAAAGGCATTTTTTACAGAATTCAGACAGTCCTCTCCGGCACGCTGCCTCAAATTAAAACAGCCGAAAAAAGCAGCATCATTTATTACAGGAAGAAGAACTGGTTAAAAAGCCTTTACATCTGGTGTCAAATAAACTTCGTTCTCTATCAAGTGATAACATTCAGTCTGCGAGCAAGCCGTTTGTGCTCCTCAGGCGTGATCCACGCTACGCGGAGATAATTGAAAATGGCATCATCGTTCAATCCGATGCGGTGAGCCTCTCGCACAGTTACTTGATAGGCCTCGATTTCGGTTTCTCGATCCACGTAAGCCACCCTCTCATCGTAAAGATTTCGTCCTTGCAGGTGTTGCTTGACGTGGCACAACTCGTGAGTGATATCCAAATATAAGATTTCTTCGGGGGAGCAGCGCAAGTATTTCAGACCAATAGTGATGGTACCATCATTGT
>CAJBRY010000540.1 GCA_903958085.1 uncultured Geobacteraceae bacterium | reverse complement strand
GTGCGCGGGATAGGTGTTGCGGTCATAACCAGAATATCTGGATTCATTCCCTTCTTTTTGAGTATTCCGCGCTGCAGAACTCCAAATCGGTGCTGTTCGTCAATAACACCCAGGCCAAGATTAGCAAATTCGACCTTTTCCTGTATAACGGCATGAGTTCCAATGACTATTCGGGCAGTACCGTCTGAAACCCGTTCAAGAACATCTTTTTTTGCCTTACCTTTAAGAGAAGCTGTAATAAGAATAACCTCGATCCCCATTTTTGAACACCATCTGTGGATTGTATGCCAATGCTGTTCCGCCAGAATTTCTGTCGGTGCCATAATTGCCACCTGATAATCATTCTCTACAGCTATGAGTGTCGCCATCAAGGCAACAAGAGTCTTACCGCTTCCTACATCCCCCTGAACAAGGCGATGCATCGGATGAGGTGACATCATATCAGCCTTGATCTCAGAAAGAACTCTTCGTTGAGCAGAGGTTAAATCAAAAGGAAGCAGGCGGGCTAACTCCTTTGTGTAACGATGTGTAACCTGGAATGATATCCCCTCTTCCAGAGCAACTCCTCGTTTTTTCAGTGCCAGTCCAAGCTCCCAAAAAAAGAATTCATCGAAAGCAAGCGCCTGATGCGCAGGTGTTGCTCCAATATTTAAATCGGCAAGATCAGATTCCGGAGGTGGTGAGTGCACATGGCCAAGCGCCTCACGAAGTGCCGGAAATTGAGGCGGAACTAATTCAGCAGGCACGAAACAGTCAATATTTTTTAGAAATCCATCCAAAACTTCACGCATGATGCGGCGCATAGTTTTTTGATGTATACCCTCCGATAACGGATAAACCGGCACTATTCGACCAAAGTTTGCCGGATCAGAAGCAAGCAGAGATTTTATATCGCCACCTTCAGGAAGCCACTCCACGTCAGGATGATGCACCTCACGCTGGTAACCGAACTGATTTACCTCTCCGGTGAAAACGCCGATCCGACCGATTTTCCATGTCCGCTTCATCCAGACAGCATTGGCGTGAAACCATTTACAGGCAATTGTTCCTGATTCATCCTGTATCAGTGCCTCGAATACCCGCCTTCCACCTTTGGTCGTTGTTTCATCAACAGAAAGAACCGCCCCGGTGAATACGGCATTCTGGCCTGGGCGAAGCAAAGATATATGGATTAGATTTCGGCGATCTTCATAACGGAGCGGCAGAAGATATAGAAGATCCTCAACATTACGGATCTCACGCTTTTCCAGGATTGCAGCCAACTTTGGCCCGATTCCCTTTATATACTGAATGCCTGTTCCAAGATTTTTTCGAGAAATTGCGTCATTAAGGTCTTTTCCAGCAACTCGATTCGGCCTTGAAGAAGTTTGAGTCGCCATCACTATAGGCCGAAGAACTAGAGAACCATCCAGTTCTTCCAGGGAGAGTGAAGAACCTGGAAGCAGACCGAGTTTTTTCAATATTTCAGATGGAATTTCAATGGAATTGTTATCGGAAAGCTTGAGTATGGACATTCAAAACCCTACAGAAGGAAAAGTAATTTGGATCAATAATATATCGCATGTATTGTCCAGACTATTATGTCTTTGGTTCTACACTTAATACTTTTCTACTTGAAATTTCCTGATAACAGTCTAATCCCACTCATTAACAACCGATACAATTATTTCACGATCCATAAGAATTGCAGCAGGAATAAACAGATCCACCTCATTTTTAACTCTACCGGTCAAGAGCCTTATAAGTTCCTTAAATAATAGCAACTCCTGAGTAAATAGTTCGGTGAAACCATAGCGCAAATCATCCATGCTGCGCGGATCTTCTTCAACAAAGTTGAGTGTGCACCATTCATCAAACAGCTCTTCTCCGGAAATATCAATCAATGGAATGCCATTAAGTCGGCAGGTCATAGGTCGATGATTATATACAAGGCACTCACCGGTTTCTGAAAGCAGCAGACAGGGAGTTTCATCCTCTTCCGGCATAAGAGCTTCCCAGTCATCCTCTGGTATGCTGTTAAGCAGCCATGGATTAATAAAAGCTGGGTTCAGCTGCGACAACCCCGCCATTCTCTTTGAAGCAGACTTACTTATTTCAATTTTTAATGCCTCAGGAAGAAGGTCAAATCCACTTTTTAGATAAACCCCATCAAGCAGTGTAATATCAAAAAGCCCTCTACAACAAGCTGAACAGCCTTTTGAGCAAGAAATCAACCCAGTATGAAAGTCAACACATCGCTGAAACCAGGCATCCACATCATCCAACAACCTGCCGTAACGCTCCAGCAACAATTTCATAAATTTACATATACACCATAACGGTAATTGAGATTGAGCCATCTACCGTTTTAAAAGGAATCGTGACACCTTTGCACTGAACATTGATGCTCGATGTCTCATTAGCATCTGGAGGTTCGGAAATGGCTCGCAACTGCCCCGAAACTACCAATGGCAAACCAAGTGCAACGCTACCATACTGTTCATGGTATTTAGTTTTAAAAACTCCGGCAATATTGTTTGCAAGCTCTCCCATAGCGTCACGAATACACTCTTCATCTGCCTCATCAACCATCAAGAGCTCTTTTGCAACACACTGAGCACTTGATTTATCGGTCGCAATAATGATGTAGCCCACACGGTCACCGGCAATGCCTACTATTCCAGTCACATCCGAATCTACAGGTTCAAGTTTCTTCTCGACCTTACCCGCGAGGAGATCAATGTTCATGTAGCTTTTAAATGTGTCCTGGGTTGCTGACATGATGGTAAACATAATTTCTTCAAATGAGATGGTTGCCAAAACTAAACCTCCTTAAAAAGTTCAATTGCTTGATCTGAATTTAATTCTACCATGAAACTAATATTTTGCACCTCTATTGAGAAACTCGTTAAGAGGAAAATCTGACGACAAAAGCATGCAAGAATTAGTATCGATACACTCAACAGTTAGAAAGCAACTTTGGCATCAGCGCATGTCCGTCAATATCAAGGCCTGAAGCTTTGGCTTGAAATTCGTCAAACGAAATGGCACCGTTTGACCGCAATTCCCCACTGCGATAGATAACAAAAGGGACCGGATCAGAAGTGTGGGTCATGAGTTTCACCGGCGTAGGATGATCTGGCATACAGAGGATTGCATACTCTTCAAACTTCTTTATCCCTTCTAGAACGGTACCAACCACCAGGCGATCAAAATCCTCAATTGCCTGAATCTTGTGCTGCATATTTCCAGCATGTGAAGCTTCGTCAGGCGCTTCCACATGAACATAAACAAAATCGTGGTTTTCCAAAGCAGCAAGCGCAGCCTCAGCTTTTCCAAGATAATTTGTGTCGATGTAACCGGTAGCCCCCTCAACATTTATTACATCTAGGCCAGCACATATTCCTATACCTTTAATCAAATCAACCGCTGAAATTACAGCACCTTTCAGTCCAAATTTTTCTTTATAAGTTTCTATGCGGGGAGTCTTGCCGTGCCCCCAGAGCCAGACAGAGTTGGCAGGCAGCTTATCCTCCCCCTTACGTTTAATATTTAACGGATGATCATGTAAGACCATTTGAGCATGATTCATGATGTTATTTAGCGTTTCTGAACCATCTCCAGTCGGCAGAAAATCAAGGACCGATTTGCCGGTTATATCATGCGGTGGGGTCGTGCGCATGACATCCTTGCCACCTCTCCAAACCATAAGGTGACGGTAGCCAACTCCTGGATAAAATTCAATTTCAGCATTGCCAAGTTCTTTTTGGAGTGTTTCAACAAGTTCACGAGCCTCTGTAGTTGAGATATGACCCGCCGAAAAATCCTGCATATATATTGAACTTCCATGAGGTTTCAAAGTTACCAAATTCATGCGGAACGCGACATCATCAGAACCAAGTGTAACTCCCATGCTGATAGCTTCAAGTGGCGAACGCCCTGTATAACAGTTGCGGGGATCATAGCCAAACACAGACAGATTCGCGACATCACTTCCAGGCGGCAAACCATCTGGAACCGTGTGAGCAAGACCAATATGGCCATTTTTTACCATAAAATCCATATTTGGAGTTGCGGCGTGCTGCAAAGGGGATTTGTTTTCGAGTTCACTATAAGCGATGTCTGACATACCATCGCCAAGCAGGATTATGACCTTCATATATAACCTTTCATCAATAAATTTGTTTCGTGATCAGCATATTAGTTTCCGTATGGTCAATTTGTCAATCAGACAAGTCAAAGAAAGTTGGCAAAGTATTTGTTAAACAGATCATTGCCATTGTTATCGCTTTTATAGAATAATTGCGGACAATCGAATCCGATTGTCATATTTGATATGACTAACTCTTCAAATCTATGGTATCGTTCCACCCACATTAGTCAATTGCTACAACTATTCGCAGGTGAAATACCATGTTTAAATTCAGCCTGAAATCCAAAGTTACTCTTCTCTTTCCATTAACCGTGACTATAACTCTGCTTTGCCTGCTTTTTGTGATACAGCAACTCATGCAGGGATACATCAAGGAATCCATTTCCAGTCAGCAACTACAGATTGCTTCAAATCTTGCTGAAGAAATTGACCAGAAGCTTGTTGAAACTCAAAAACCGTTGCTTGCCCTTGCCAACAAAATCACACCTGGCCTGATTTCTGATCCTCATGAAGCTCTTGCTTTCCTGCTGGAAAGGACGGAATCTACCTGGTACTTTGATAACGGAATGTTTCTGTTTGACTCAAAAGGCCGTATAATCGCCGAACTTCCACTCGGTGTATCAAGAACCGGAAAAGATTTTTCTTTCCGGGATTATATAAAACAGACACTGTCGACCAAAACCACACATATATCAGATCCGTACATTTCTTCTCAAAACCATAATCACCCGGCCATTATGTTGACCGCACCTATTTTTGACTCAAACGGTGAAATAATTGCCATACTTGGCGGCAGCATAGACCTACTGCAACCAAATTTTATTGGAGGGTTGAACAGTCGCAAAATCGGGAAAACCGGCTATATATTTCTCTTTGACACTAAAAGAACAATTATTATCCATCCGGACCAAAGCAGGATAATGAAACAGGACATTCCTCCAGGCACTAATCTTTTGCTTGATCGCGCAATAAAGGGGTTTGACGGCACTGGAGAAACTATAAACTCCAAAGGGTTGAAAACTCTAACTACGTTCAAACATATTAAGTCAAAAAATTGGGTTATAGGCGCCAATTTCCCTCTTGCAGAAGCTTATCAACCAGTAAACCGTCTCAGAAGTATTTTTATGATTTCTCTGGCAATTTTTTCTGTTGGGATATTCTGGTTTATGCGCCGCTACCTTAACCGTCTCACAAAACCGATTATTCAGCTCACCAGTCATGTTGAAAATCTGCATGACAAAAGTGGAGATAATCGTTTCTTTAAAATAAGCGGAGTCGATGAAATTGCAACACTGGGAAATGCTTTTAATGAACTTGTTAAAGAAACCGATGAACATAAATTTCGTCTTGAGGAAGATCTTAAACGTCATGAAATGGCCGACCGATTGCTGCACATTCAGAATGAATATCTGCACGCGTTACATGAAACTACTCTTGGTTTAATAAGTCGACTTGATGTGGCAGGACTGCTTCAGGCGATAGTCATTCGTGCCGGATCTCTCATCGGGACTGAACATTGCTATGTATACTTGAAAAATGCTGCCGGCACTGAGATGGAGATGCTTTTCCAAAGCGGCATTTATAATCACCTGAATCATTATCCAATTAAGCCTGAGCAGGGGATTGCGGGTCGGATATGGAATACCGGGAAAGCTTTTCATATTGAAGATTACAGCAAATGGGAAGGACGTCTTCCAGACCCTGACAGGGATGTACTGAAAGTCATGGCAGGCGTACCGTTAAAAGTAGGTGATGAGGTTGTTGGTGTTCTTGGGTTGGCTTTTATTGATCCTGATGTTGTTTTCAGTGACCAGCAGATGGATGTTTTAACTCAGTTCGGAGAGCTGGCCTCACTTGCACTTGCCAACGCCAGATTGAATGAGGATTCACAACGTGAATTGGCTGAACGCAAAAGAGCGGAAGAAAATCTGCGCAAAATTTCAGTAGCAGTTGAGCAAAGTCCAGCTTCAATTCTCATTACTGACACATCCGGTATCATCGAGTATGTGAATCCTCATTTTACAGAACAGACCGGATATACTCTCGAAGAATCTGTCGGGCGAAATCCAAGCATTCTTAAAACTGGTGAGACCAGCACTGAGGAGTACAGACAACTTTGGGAAACAATTCTTGCCGGTGGAGAATGGCGGGGTGAATTTCACAACCGAAACAAAGATGGCGATCTTTACTGGGAGCAAGCACTTATTGCCCCAATTAGGGACGAAAGCAACTCAATAACCCATTTTATTGCCATTAAAGAGGATATAACCGAACGTAAGCAATTGGAAGGCCAACTCCGCCACGCTCAGAAAATGGATGCTATCGGCCAGATGGCTGGCGGCATAGCTCACGACTTCAACAACATTTTGACGGCTATTATCGGCTATGCAAGCATTATGCAGATCAGGCTCCCTGAAGACAGCCCCCTAAAGAAGAACGCAGAGCAGATAGCTGTCACTGCCGAACGTGGAGCAACTCTTACTCAGGGGTTGCTGGCTTTCAGTCGCAAACAAACTTCGAATCTGGCAGTAGTAGACCTGAATGAAATTATCAAACGTGTAAATCAATTGCTGTTGCGCCTGATAAGTGAAGATATTCATCTGGAAACAAATCTTGATCAGCAGAGCCTGGCAATTATGGCTGATAGCGGCCAACTTGAACAGGTATTGATGAATCTATCTACCAATTCACGTGATGCCATGACCAAGGGTGGTTCAATCGTAATTTCTACGGAAGCGGTTTGTATAAACTCCGACTTTGTAATAGCCAGAGGATTCGGCAGTCCAGGCAAGTATGCTCTTCTTACATTCACTGACAGTGGTGAAGGAATGGACACAGAAACTGTTAAGCACGTTTTTGAACCGTTTTACACAACCAAGGAACTTGGCAAAGGGACAGGACTTGGGCTCTCAATAGTCTATGGCATAATCAAGAAACATAACGGTTATATTCACTGTCACAGCACCATAGGTCTTGGCACAATTTTCCAGATTTATCTGCCTCTGCTGGATTCTGAAACTGTTATTTCTGAGGAGAAACAACCGGACAACTCTGAACCTGTTAAGGGAAAAGACCATGTCCTGCTAGCCGAGGACAATGAAGAGACCCGCAAACTTGGCAGAGAGATACTGGAGGAATTCGGCTATACTGTTATTGAGGCGGTTGATGGAGAGGATGCCTTAATTAAGTTCCACGAGCATGCTGGACAATTCAGTCTGATTATCCTTGACGCTATTATGCCTAAAAAAAATGGCCGAGAAGTATATGATACAATTAAAAGCCTCAATCCTGACATGCGGATATTGTTTTGCAGCGGCTACGCCAGAGATGTTGTTTATTCCCAAGGGGGAGTCAAGGAGGGGATGAATTTCCTTCCAAAACCC
>CAJBRY010000539.1 GCA_903958085.1 uncultured Geobacteraceae bacterium | reverse complement strand
CTGGAGTTGATCATTGCTGGATTCTGTTTCTTCAACAAGGATAAGTGGTTGTCCACGTTGTTGGTGGCTTGGCTGGCCACAAAGTTTTTGGTATATCGCTCCGGCCTTTGGTGGATTGGCTGGAAGCGGCCCTGTAGTTGCATGGGTAGTCTCACCAGTGCTTTGCGCATTTCGGAGCAAACTGCGGATAACATCATGAAGGTAGGACTTGTGCCTTCGCTATTTAGTTTATGAGAAGAGAAACAAAAAAAGAGGGCCGACATTTTGCGATGTCGACCCGAGAAGGCAGTGTCATCTCAACGTTGACAGCTGCAAATAACAGCCTACCAAAAGCTGAACAAAAAGTACAGGGCGCCCATTCACCGGAAATTGTCCAAGAGTCATATCTTCTATTGGACGATGCGGATGCTTGGGCGGTTTGGGCATCAGCTCATCCCGACTGGGCGCTATAGCCCATATAGGCAAGCAATTCGTTGGCTGTGCCGGCAAGCGGGGTTACTTCGCCCGTATGATCGGGGCAGCATCATGGATAATGGCTGTTGTCGCTTTCGACAATATTACCTGCCTTTGTGATTAAACCCACTCCTCTAAACTGGTTTCACGCCCTTATTAGCTGCATACGTCACCGCTTTGCCGGCAACCCAAACTCCTTCTTGAAGTGAGCGTATATGAGTGCGGCCGTTCGGAGAGCTTTGTCCCTACAATTTCGTTTTGCGTCCCTTACACACCGCTCTAAGGGACATAGAGAGGCGTTTGCCTCATTCTGCCCTTGTGATAGGCCGGTCTTTTCGAGTTCGAATGACCCGGTTCCGTCGGGATCACCGTTAAGAGTGTTGTCCAGGATCATGAACGGTTCCGGGGCTTGAATCCTCAACCTTTTGTCTTTCAGAATTAGGTTCGAACCTAGGGTGGCGAGTATCTCCTTTTTCGCTGCGCAATCGCCTTTGATGAAGCGGTCGCAGGATGTGTAGGCAAAGTCGAAGCTCTTTTCCGAGAGCTCCAGTGACTTTTCATGCCCCTGCCCGCCTTTCTGGAGTAATTCCTGTAGTGCGGCCTTTTCCTTCATGAGCGCCATTCTCTGTTGGCCGTATTCTTGATCGGAAAGAAGGCTGTTATCAGAGTTTTCTGGTGAGGTCTTCAGTTTGACCAGGTTTTCAATTCGGCGAAGACATTGTTGATATGCCTTTTGCTGAGCCTGAATCAGTACTTTTTCAGAGGAGCTCTCTTTAGCATTCATTTCATGGAGGAATTTAACTGCCCAGTTCTTGAAGCGTTCGGAAATACCGATGCGAACCAAATACAGGTGAATCTGCGCTTCAAGCTGTTCGGCAGTTACGCCTTTTTCCGTGCAGCGTGGATTCTTGCTCTTGCCGCAGTGATAATAGGTGTAGTGGAGGAAGTGGGGCTGAGCCATCTCCTCAATCTTGGTTTGACATCGTGGGCAGGATTTCTTCCGACGGTAGGCGAACTTGAAACGGCAGTTTGCACACCTGAGTTGGTGCTTTTCTTCTGCGGTGACCATGCCATTGCATCCACCGCAACGGATGAGTCCAGTGAACGGGAAGACGCCATGTGTTCTGGGGCGGGGATTGCCTTTGCGACCGAGGAGAACCTGCACTCGGTCGTATTCTATTTCTGTAATCATGGGCGGGTGTTTTCCGCGGTACACGTGACCGCTCCCTTTGGGGAATTCAAAGCAGCCATAGTAGAACGGCATTGTAAAGATCTTATAAATGGCGCTGCGACACAGGGGATTGCTCCCCTTCTTTCTCATTGCTCTGGTGCGAAATCCCCATTCGTTGTTGGCCATTTCAACTATTTGCGGCGGGCTGTAGCGTTCGCTCAGCATGAGATCCCACATGCGCCGGACAAAGGGGAAGCGTTCAGGGTCTTTGACGAGGATATTTGCGCCAGTGGCTTTCACCGTCGTATTTAAGTAGCCAAGAGGAGCAATACCGGGAAGCCACCCATTTTCAAGTTTCGTTTT
>CAJBRY010000538.1 GCA_903958085.1 uncultured Geobacteraceae bacterium | reverse complement strand
TCCGCATGGTGTAAGTCCTATCATCAGCACTCCGGCTAATGCGGTGCCTATGCTGAAGGGAACTTACGTAACTTCACCATACAAGACTGATGCTGCTGGTAACCTTGTTACCCGCGGTGGTGGATGCACAATCTCCGCATTCGCAAGTAATCCATCTGTCGGTTGGGTTGCCGGTTATCACATTGACCAGAATACGATGCAGCTTAACAGAAGTATGAAGCCTACAACTCAGCAGTCTTCATGGGTATTTACTACAGTTGCAAGTACGCTTCAGACATACAACACTGTTACCCAGTTTGCAGGCCTCTGCAGCAAGTGTCACACAAAAGCGAGCTTGAGCAGCAGTGCTGTTGGAACGACTGCATCCTGGAAATCAAATACCAGGATCCATAACTCTGTTGCCGGTTGGGCTGCTACTACAGGTAACAATGCAAATAACTCGGTTCACGCATTTACATGTTCCAAGTGTCATACAACGCATAACTCCAGACTGCCAAGACTGCTTGTTACAAACTGTCTGGACGTCAAGCATGGAGGTCGTGTACAATCACAGGCGATAGTACCTAACTTCACAAC
The DNA here is from genome assembly GCA_903958085.1 of uncultured Geobacteraceae bacterium. GTDB lineage: Bacteria > Desulfobacterota > Desulfuromonadia > Geobacterales > Pseudopelobacteraceae > JACRCG01. The sequence continues at coordinate 4,324 of CAJBRY010000538.1, read as the reverse complement.
TACCGGCACCAATTCATCAGGTGGTCATGGCCGTTTCCCTGGCGGTGGCGGTGGTGCAGCCAACCTGGGAACTGCATCGAACCCTGGTCCTTGGTATTTCGGTGCAACAGCTTCCGGTACTGCATTTGCTACAACAAGAACCTGCCATGATACAACAACTGCAGGTGGTCCTTTCGTAAGTGGCAGTGGCGTTTCCCAGCAGTGGAATACGAAGTCTCTGTGGTAGGTTGGTAAGTAGTTTAAGAGTACTCTGCCCCTGAAAATATCAGGGGCAGGTTAACACCTAAAGCGTGCACGTTATGTACGTGCGGAAAGGAGATGAACAAATGAAAAAGAGAACTTATATGAAACCTCGTGTAGTTGGTTCTGCTGACGTTCATCCTTGCTAAATATGAATGGTTAAAGGCAAGTGTTCAGGCACTTGCCTTTACTGATTAAACGACTTTTCAAATACTAAAGCCTTCTGCCGATTAACGGATGAAGGCTTTAGTATTTTCCAGCTTATGATTCGCATACATTTGGAGAATTCTGTGTATAAGCCTCTCACTGCAGGTGCGTTTTGTGCCGCATTGATTACATTTATTGTATTTATAACATGCAAAAACAATGACTTTGTTGCCCTTGACGACTATGCCTACATTGTTAACAATACACATATCGCAAATCCTGGATGGAATACTTTTATCTGGTCATTTACGTCTGTTTTCGAAGGGAACTGGCATCCACTTACGATGCTTTCTCTCGCCTTTGATCGCTACATCTGGGGCTTAAAGCCTTTCGGATTTCATTTGACCAATATGATTATTCACTGCATTTCTGTATATATTTCCTGTTTTGTTTTCTGGCGAATTCTAAGAGAATCCGCATCAGATAATCTAAGCGAGCGTTCAGTTGCAATAGGCAGCATTGGAGCTGCCCTTTTTTTCAGTCTGCACCCTTTACGCGTTGAGTCAGTAGTATGGGCAAGTGAAAGAAAAGATGTACTATGTATGTTGTTTATTATTACATCGATATTGATGTATTTTAGATATTCTGACAGAAAGAAAAAAACACCTCAGATTACGTGCTGGCATTTTCCTGAGTATTATTTTGTTTTGAGTCTGTCAGCTCTCGCATTATTAAGTAAACCGACGGCAGTATCTTTGCCATTTATACTTATCATTATTGACTACTATCCTTTGAAGAGATTGAAAGATCGGACTTCGTTTACTGGGGCAATCACGGAAAAAATTCCTTTTGGTATTCTGTCGATTATCGGCGTTGCGTCGACGCTATTTGCGCAGCAGATTGCTATGGTAAACGCACCAAAAGTTGATGTTTTGTCGCGTTTACTGGTTGCCTGCAAAGCGCTCCTGTTTTATTTGGCTGCTTCTATCTGGCCATCCACGCTTATGGCTTTCTATAAACATCCAGGCAATGTTGCATCGTATGCCATGGCCGAGTATTTGATTTACGCAGGAGTATTCAGCGCGATCTGTTTGCTTGTGTTATGTTTTAGGCGAAAACATCCTGCATTGTCTGCCTTCTGGTTGTTTTATGTAATAACAGTTCTGCCAATGCTTGGGCTTATTCAGGTTGGCGGCCAGTGGGTTGCTGACCGTTACAGTTATCTGCCGTCACTTGCCATTGCAATTTTTTGGGGGTCACTGCTTGCCTATTTTGTCGATAAATTTCAAATCAGTAATAAAAGAGTGCTTGCTGGTTCTGTTATTTCACTTCTTGTAAGCCAACTTATATTATATTCAGTATTAACTCTCCGCCAGATTCAAGTATGGAAGAATACTGATACCCTTGCATCAAGAATTATCGATTATTCTCCTAATCAATCTGGAGCTCCTTATCTCGCCAGAGCTATTTACAGAAATGAATCTGGCAGGTACCAAGAAGCGTTATCAGATATTGGCGAAGCGATGAAGATCGCCCTGCGAAACGGTCTTACGCGTACTTATCCTGAGACTGCTTTTGTTCAGGCTGTAATATTAAAAAACCTGGCGCGCTATCCTGAAGCCCTGGCAACGCTTGACTGGGGAATTCAGGCTTGCGTTGACGGGGCACCATCAGATGCTGTAAAGTTTCGCAAAGATCTCGTGCGTCTGGTTGAGAATCAAAAATAGTTTTTGGGGGATTTATGAAACTGGTGCCGTTTTTGTTTTCTTTTTTTATCATATTGTCTTGCATACATTCATTTGCCGCGGATTTACCACCAGAGGCTCAGAAGTTGCTTGATGATCTTGGCGCTCCCGAAATTCAGCAGAGCAATAATAATAAAATATTGAAGTGCATTCATGGTGGAACAAAAAAAATCACAGTATCTTTTCTCGAAGATGCATCAGTTTTCAGAGGGGAGTACAATTTTTGTCGGGAACCCGATTCTATCCGTGACGGTAACTTTGAGTATATTGTCAGAGATGGGGAAATAATCGGTCAATCAACCAAGCGATCTATAAATGGTGAATTGTTTGATGCGGTAAAGGTCGGTGATTTAAAAAAGGCCAAGGCGCTTATCAAGAAAAAGGCGAACGTAAATTATACTGAACCCCTTCCGATTTCTGAAACGGACGCAGTTGAAGAATGGTCTCCACTTATGTCTGCAGCAATGACCGGAAATGCAAAGATGGTCAAGCTGCTTCTAAAGAGTGGAGCTTTGGTAAACTATATGAACAGTCGAGCATTTAACGCGTTATGGCTGGCTGCGAATAATGGATTTCTGGATGTTGTTAAAATACTGGTCGCAAACAAGGCATATATAAATAACAGGGATGCTGATGATGTTACTCCATTGATGAGTTCCACAATGAATGGGCACTATAAGGTGGTGAAGTACCTGATAAGTGCGAAGGCTGATATGAATCTTGTACATAAGGAGGGCGACACTGCTTTGATGCTTGCGCTTGCCAATGGGCGTAATGATATTGCAAAGCTGCTTGTGGATTCAGGTGCGAATATCAATATTAAAAACAAGTTTGGATTTTCAGCTCTATTGATTGCAGTTTCGGAGGGTAATGAGGATATGGTTGGTTTGCTGCTTGAAAAAAAGGCCGATCTTCTGGCAAAGACTGATAGCGGCAAGACTGCTTTGGATGTCGCTATTGCAAGAGGTAACGAGAATATCATAAAGATGCTGAAATAATGTCAGTAAGGATTTATGCTTAGCATGAAGGATTCACTCCTGCTGAAAAAATGTCTACAGTACCAGGGGCTTGACGTGCTTTTACTTGGCGTTGTAAGCATCGCCGTTTATGGACAAATCATTGGCCATCAGTTTCTGGATTGGGATGATACAGCATACGTTGTGACTAATCAGGCGGCAACCGGTCTTACTTTGCAGCATATTAAAGATACATTCTCTACATATTATCTGGGCAACTATGCGCCAATACACATAATATCATATATGCTTGACTACAATCTCTGGGGCATGCGCCCCGGAGGTTTTTTATTTTCCAATCTGCTCATACATTTTTTTAACGTGCTTCTCTGGTACAAAATGCTGCTGCGCTGGTACGGAGATCGACTTCTGTCATTAACAGCTGCGATGCTGTTTCTCCTGCACCCGGTTCAGGTTGAAACAGTGGCCTGGGTTTCACAGCGGAAAAATCTGCTGGCCCTTCTTTTGTTTCTGCTGGCGTGGGATTGCTACTGCCGTTTCAGGTCGTCGCATAAATCCGGCGGAAAGTTTTGGTATCTTGGTTCAGTCGCTGCATATTCGCTTGCGCTTCTAACCAAGTCAGTAGTCGTTGTCTTTCCGGTTGTCCTGCTGTTATACGATTTTTGTTTTGAAAAGGAGCAGCGCAGGTTCTTCATTAAAGATAAAATTCCATATCTGCTGTTGGCTTTGTCTGGCATCATAATCGCTGTTATCAGCCAGTCCCAGGATCAGAGTGGTGGAAGATTAGGCTATCACGGAGGCAGTGCCTGGTTTACCTTCCTTACGATGATTCCGGTTCTGTGCAGTTACCTTTCAATGATTTTTTGGCCGACCTCCTTGAGTGCTCTGTATTCGGCTCTTCTGCATACAACAGTCGACTGGTCCGTTATTTGTTCTGCTGTTTTGCTGACATTTGTTGCGGTGGGTGGCATTTTGCTGTATCGGGGGGACAGGAGAACTGGTTTCTGGGTTCTGTTTTGTATGGTTGCACTACTCCCAGTTCTACAGATTATACCTCTTAATACCTTAATAAGTGATCGTTATCTCTATTTTCCAATGCTGGGTGTTTCGGCACTTTTTGGCCTTGCCGGCAGTTATTCAGATAAAGCTGCCGGGAACCGTTATGCAGGCATAATTCGTCTTTTCATTGTCTGTATTCTAATGTTTTTTGCGATT
>CAJBRY010000537.1 GCA_903958085.1 uncultured Geobacteraceae bacterium | reverse complement strand
GTATCAGGATCAAGTTTACAGCATTCAAAAACAGCAGGCATTAACATCAAACGATATGTACGAAGGATGGAAACAAGGATATAAAGACCTGATAAGAGACCAGGCAAAAGCCGGGCAGCAGGGCTATGACCTGTTCAACGGCATTATCGGAGACATGAAAACATCCTTTTCTTCTCTAATCGAAGATGCTTTCGGCGGAAAACTTAAATCCGCAACAGATTATTTCCAGGCATTCGCCCAGTCCATCACCAAAACATGGGCCAACATGATATCAGAAATGATAGCCCGCTGGATCATGCTCTCCGCCATGAAGGGATTCGCCTCCATGTTTGGTTTCGCATCAGGTGGCCAAATCCCGAACATGACCGGAATGAACCTGGTCAACCCATCCGGTGCAGCCATCGGTTTTGCAGACGGCGGCCGCATCCCCGGAATTTCTCCCACACCCACAGCAGACAACATCATGATCCGGGCCACAGCCGGCGAATGGGTTCAGCCCGTATCATCCGTAAACTATTACGGCGCGCAAGTCATGGAAGCCCTACGTCAAAGACTCATCCCAAAAGATTTCTTCAACGGCTTCCATCTCCCGAACATTCCGGCCTATCGCCCAGCATTTGGATACGCAGACGGCGGCGCAGTATCCTCACAGGGTTTTTCCGTATCCGTACCCGTCAGCATCACCGGCACCGACAACGCACGCTGGCTGTCCAAAACCCTGCCATCAGAAATCGAGCGAACCGTCATCCGCGTCATGAGAGAGCAACTTTCGTAATTTAAAGGCACCCTATACCATTAACCATACACAAAAAACCCCGTACAGGCCACTACAGAAAGCCTGCACGCAAAAGCCCATGTTTATTACTTTAAAAAGGTCATCATGCAACAACTCGGCGGAATAACCTTCACATTCAACCCAGACCGGCAGTCAATCCCTGCCCGCAAAAAATCCGTCTCCGCCGTGCAGACCTACACATCAAACGCGGTCTTCCAGTGGACAGCCGTCTGGCCCGGATCAATCATCATCCTGGAATGGGAATTCATGCCGGCCGCACAATACGACGACCTTGTCGATGTGTATCTGTCGATAGACCCCGTCACATTCAACCCAGACACCGGAGGCAGCACCTACCAGGTCGTTATCACAGACATGACCGGCGAATATTTCGAAGTAGCCGCCACCGATCTAACTTACCGCAAAAACGTAAAACTAACCCTTATGGTCACAGAATTAAATTAAATCGCTCATGAAAGCCGTCCATCAAGTCCATTATGTCCATTATGTCCACAATGTCCATAAATAAAGGTCACCCATGATAACCCTCGACCCAACACTACAATCCGCCCAAGACGCACTAATCCGAGCCCCCATCTGCCGGATCAACAGCTCGTCTTTTGTCGAGGCCATCCCGTTCGACGGCAACTACTTCAACACCTCCCCAATCGAAGAGCAGCACCCATACCTCATCGAAACATCATCCGGCCGTCTTGCCATGGTGCTATCCTCTGCCGGAAACCTTATCTACCGGGTTTCAGATGCCGCAAAAATCCAGTTCACCGACACAACCATCGTAACCGGCGCATCCTATAACCCCATTTATGAAGCGGCCCTTGTCGAAATAAGCCCCGCTGTCATCGGCATCATCTACTCATGCCTGTACTCTGCGTCGGTTCTGCTGCGACGCATTACAATCACCGAAACCGGATCAATCATATCCGCCCCAGAATCAATCGCCGCATACGCCAACACCTTCAATATCCGCGAAGTCTGTGTCATCGAAAAACAGACCGGCGGCTTTCTTGCGGTTTACCGAAAAACAGACCTTCAAACCACAGATCAATATCTCATGCGTCGCACATCAACCGATTTTCTGTCCTGGTCTTCAGAAGCAAACACAGGGATATAAATGGCCAACCCGACAACGTACACCACCATTCACGAGCCATACACGCGAATACCTGATATCGGATATTCATCCTACAGGTTTGAGTTTGCATCGGAAACGATGACAACGTCAACACTCAGGGCGTTTATCCCACCGGGCGCAATAGTCTCAACCATGACAATTTACGGCGATGAAAACAGTGTCGCAATGTCGCGTCATAAAATTATCCCAACCACACCGGTACCAGGAACATATGACGATCATACCTCATATTACACATTAACAGAGCTGGAAGCGTCAGACTGTCTTTCGACCTATATGAGCCAGCTTTCAATTCTATATTTAGATGCAATTGAATATCCGCTTTATCTATCAAAAGCCGGATGGCTTTATGTTCATTTTTATGGCCCAGCAACATTTTCAATTGATTTTTCCGTTTCTGTTGATCCGGCAGTCTATAACCAGTGGTGGGACGCCTACGTAAAAACAGAAGCCGGCTGGAACCTCTACATCGAAGGCGTTGAAACCTACACTCCGCTGCCCTCTGTAGATCCTACAGACAGATCGTACACATCGCTTTATCAAAACCCCATCGACTATTACTATGACACGATAGATAACGAGCGCGCATTCGTAACCCTTACCGGGTTCAAAGACCAGAACGACGTAACCGATCCGATTGTCGTTTGCGGCATCGAGGAATCAACCTGCACAGACGCCATCAAGTCAACAGTTTTCAACCTGCGAGGATGTTACGACGACAGCCTCGTGGCTAAATTCCGGGTATTTATCCCACCAGGAACATCCAGCATCGGCCTTTTGTCTCATGTGTACCAGTCCGAAACATCAACGCCATACCGATATATCGCCGTAGCCCGCCTGGGCGTACCACCCCTTAACCCATCCAATACGTCCGTAGGATCAACAGCCGGATTCACCCTGGCGCAACTTCGATCCGCAGACTGTGTGGCCGGAAACATCGCCGGATATCTCAACATTGCAATCGACAGCTCGCCCAGCATCCAGTCCGAAGACGATGGCGGATGGCTTTATGTCAATTATTTTGTCGTATCCGGCCCAACAGATATCGGTGACATTGTAATGTCACACAGCGTCAACGTAGGAGAAATTGGCGTTGTCGGATCATACCTGCACTGGTACGCCACCCAGGCCCTGTTTGGTTCAGACGGAGACCCGATTGTCGCAGAAGGCGGCGGGGTAGACCCGGGAGAAACCGACGAGGGTGTTTTAACAGCACTCCCGACATCGCTTACCTTTGGGTTTGTGGATGTATCAGAAACATCTCTCCCCAAAACCATCACCATCACCAACGGAACCGATGCATCAAAAACCATCACCATATCCTCTCCATCAGGATTTACAGCCGACTGGGCCGGAGGAACACTGGCATCCCTTGCGTCAAGATCGGTCAATGTCGTTTTCTCACCGATTGCGGATCAGGCATATAGCGGATATTTAACGTTCAACGACGGAGAAACAACCGCCCGCGTCTACCTATCCGGAACCGCAACCACCGAGCTGCCCGGAGAAGACACCGACAGCGGCCGCCGCAAATCTAACCCGTTTCTCGTTTATGGCCAGAGCGGCGACATGTATCTGTTTTACGATTTCGTCACCAGCCTTAAAGAAGATGGCTCAGAAATTACAAATCTTTATTATGCAACATCATCAGATCACGGAACTAATTGGTCAGTACCCATACCAATAACATCATCAGAGAATCCGGGAACAAGCAATCGGCACCCGTACGCAGCCATTGACGTATCGGGTGAAATTACGCTGGCCTATACACAACAGGTTTCGTCTCTGCATGCCGATCAATTCACTGTGGGATGGTGCGGATATGAAGGTGGAGGAAAACCAATTGATTTGCACTTTGATGGATCAACAGGAAAACTCTATGCTGTGGTAGCCAGGATAGACAGTGGCATTCATTTTCTGGCATCAATAATCGTAATAGATACAGTAAACTGGATAATAGAAAAATGCTATTCGTCTGCGTCATCTCCTGCATTTAATACGTATTGGAATTCACGACTTATATCCCCTGGCAGAACTCAAGGTGGTGGCCAATATGCAACCGTTGGTTCTGAACGATATGCACTGGTTATAAACCATGAAACAGAAACGATTGTGCAATATAATTTCGAAGAAAACGGAACCTTCACCCTTACAAAAAATATAGACGCGGACTGGAGGGGGCACCTTCCATCGATAATCGGAACACATATAGATGCAGGTGAATCGAGATTGTATATTACATGGTATCATGCATACGCTTCATTTACCGCTATTTTCTTTGGATATATCGATCTTACTGAAACGCCTGACGCTGCAATCGGAAAGTACACATGGAATGAAATATTTTACAGCCCAGGAATTGTAGATGGTTATACTTCTCCGGGAACGTCTACAGTAGTTAAAGATGCAGATATTGTAATGATTACGATTAATGGTATTTGGTCATTGGGCACAGAAGGCGTGTTGCTTATTTACAGCCTTTCAGGCGGAGGTCTGATAAAAAAATACTGCATGGCGGATTATCCGGCATTCCCAAAATGGGATATTTATAGTCCGGTATACTGTGACGGCCATATTTATGCGCATTTTACATATGAGCTAAACTATAATCAATCAGACAAAAGAGGTTTGCTTGATATCAATATGTCCAACGATTCAATGTCGTATATTGTTCCGACATACGCTGCTGGCATAAACGATTTCGCATTAAACCGAAAGGTTTCAACAGGTGATGGCAGATTAATTATTACCACAGCAGGATATGGAATTCAGATTTTTGATATCGCAACTGGGATATGGAAAACATATGATAATGCCGAAATACCAGGACTTACGACAACAGGCTCAGATTGGTTTGAAGATGTTGAATACGATAGTGCGACAGGAAACATTTTTAGCTGTTCAGGTATGGGGCAATGGTATGGAATAATCATGTTTAACGAAAGCGGCAGCTATCTTCAAACAAAATATCGAAAAGGAACTTTTATTGATGGTGATTTTGGCGATGAATCTGCGTTGACTATCGGTGTTATGGATTATGAGATGGCCGTTTTAAAAGACAGTTCGGATACGCTGTGGGGAGTTTGG
>CAJBRY010000536.1 GCA_903958085.1 uncultured Geobacteraceae bacterium | reverse complement strand
TTGATGCAGTATCTTGATTTTCAGTTTTTTCTATGCCGTGACTTTAATAATTGCTGTAAAATCCCTTTTATAATCTCAGGTGCAATTAGGAAATCTTAAGTATGGAATATTCAAGTCAAGAAATTGAGATAATTTATCAGATGAAAAGGTCTATCGTTAGCGAATTCCGATATCATTATATTAAATCAGATAATAACGCTTTTGGGCATATATTTTATGAATCTGATTTCTCTTTAAGCATTAAACATCTTAAAGATGCATATCGACTTGGAATGAGTACCCAAGAGAAAAAAATACTTCGTAAATATAAATGGATGCAGCTATTTAATCAGGCGCTGTTTGAACTATTTACTGAACTGATAATAAATTATAGTGATGCTAAAACAGTATTTATGACAAATAAAGGGGAGGAAATGCTGCCGAATCGAAAACCATTGGAAGTAATTCCTTAATGGATGCGATTGACTGGTAGAAAATTGCTTGGACGCCATTCAAGAGTTGCGAGCAATGCTTGAAAATTGGTGATCGACCGGGCCTATTAGATTTCAATTAAAAAATCAGGAAAATGATCCATGAAAACTTTATCAGCTTTGATTCTTGCCGTTTCTGTTATAATATCCGGCTCTTTTTGTAACGCCCAGACCATGCTGGAAATGAAGGATGATGCCGGAAATAAATACAAACAGGCTGATGCGGAAATGACCAGAATTTATAAACTGGCAAGAGAAACATGCGATGATGCCGGTAAGGAAAAACTGAAAAAGGCGCAACTGGCCTGGATAAAATACCGTGATCTCTGCTGTGAAGCTGAAGGATCAATTTATGAGGGCGGGTCGATGAGCGGGTTGGCACAATCGAACTGCATGATCGAAGTGACCAAAGAAAGAACCGGTCGGTTGAAAGCGTATGATGCCGAGAATTCCTGGAAGTGAAAGTCTGATGGAATAGTCTTCTTTTTTTGAATTAAATAGAGGCTCAAATCCATGAAATTGAAAGAGATAGTCGAAGCTCAAAACGCCAAGTATAAAGAACGGACTGATCGAGCTCTGAATTTATTCGGTCCAGATACCGAATTCACTGATAATCAAATTAATATCGCAATGGAAATTGGCAGATCAAGGCTGATGGAATACAGCAAAGAGAAGTTAATCAGAAAGTTTATAGATAAAGAGGACTTGATTTATATCGGATTGATCGAGACTGCTAATACCGACAATATATGACCCAAAGTGCCCAGAGTCATGCAATGTAAGCCTTATCACCTGTGACCACCAGATTCACCAGCAATCGATACCGACCGGCAATTGTGTTCTTCTTGTAAATGGAAACTAACCATAAATGGTCTGATAAAATTATGATAAATATCCAGCAGTGATTTCATTATTAAAGGGAGATACCACAGAAATCCCAGTTTTAGCTCAATCCATATGTCCGATTCATCCGTCAGTTTCATCACACAACCAGAAAACTGGTTTATGTAAAGCATGCCAATAAAAAGCCAAAAGAATTGGGATTGAGGATAGCCAGATTACGGAAGCAGAGTTGACAGAGTCGCGGAATCCTTCTTTGAAAATATCCTTGCAGGTATCAGATGAGGCCATCTATTCAAACTGGTTTTAAAGATTGCTGGTTTTGGTTACCGTTAACACCCGATACTGTAACAAGTACTTTGTGATCAACAGGTGAATCACACGGATTTGAAGGAAACGCGAATCAGAAGTGTGAAGGCCGTTTTCAAGCTTCAATACCCACTATAGCAATAGGAACTGCCATGTAAGACGTTTCTTCGTTAATATTACCGGAGAATATCAATTCTCTATGAAGAAATTCCAGCAGCCGTTGTTTCATATTGGTCGCAAGCACCTGCCATTCCGCTGGTGTTTTTGAAACTGGGGCAGCCATGCTTAATAAGTTGTCCTCAATACGTTCAAGCCATGCTGCGCGGGAACCATCTTCACTTAGACCAATTTTAACGATGTTAAGGTTTGTCTGTCCATCCTTCCCCTGTACATTAACTTTCCATAGGGTTAGCAATCCACTTCCGGCAATTCCATTTATTTTGCCAGTAATAGCACGAAATCTTGCTTCAGATTCGGCATATTGACGTAACATTTTGCTGATAACAGGATGTTCGAGACCAAGAATCTGCAATTTCTCGTCCTGTAGAGCAATATCCCGATCCGTTGTGAACAGCAAAGGTGGTTCATCTTTTCTGACAAGTTCCCAGATTATATCAGATATTTTTGTGAATTTCCAATCAGATACCCGTGCGGCTTTTGCCACGAAATCGACTAATCGTTTCATGCCACGGCCTTGATCGTCAAATTTTTTGTAATCGCCAAGATTGAAACGATCCAGTTCCTGAAACAGTTCAAAGACAAAAATTCTGGCTTTATTGGCATTTTCCATGGCGACTTCAATCTCTTGACGTGTTCTTTTCAGGGTTGGGTCACTGATGGCTTCCTGATACAGACGATCATAACTCAAGGTGCTTCCCAGTTGACCCAAAACCTGGATTCTTAAGTCCTCGGCAATTTGGCCCTGTTCATCCACCTTTCCCAATGTTTTGGCTATTTCGTCCAACTTCTCCTCAAGAAGCAGGAAAATGCTGCCTTCAATTGTATCGGCGGCGACAAGATTATAAACCTGTGATGTTGATATCTGGCCATACCGGTGGATACGTCCAATACGTTGTTCCAGATCCATCGGGTTCCATGGCAGATCGTAATTAAAAAGAATACGCGCAAACTGTAAATTTATACCTTCCCGACCAGCAGCCGTACATATTAGAATATTGGGACCATCTTTACGACGGAATCTCTTTTGTACCGCAGTTTTAGCACCGTGATCCCCTCCCTTGAGCGCATCAACACCCTTAGCTGGAAACACTGCATCAAGTTGTTTTTTGATAGCTTCAACGGTTCCTAAATAAGTAGCAAAAATAACAATTTTTTCATCAGGGTTTTGTCGCCAAATCTGATGCAATGCCTGGACAAGTATGTTTGTTTTGGACTCAATACCATCAGGAAAATGAGACAGCAAATCGGTAATACGCTGACGTTCTTCCGGCAGAGCGATCGATACCAGCATGGCTGCGGATTCTTCCCCAGCGCCGGCTGCATATTCTGAATCGGAATAACTGTCGGCGTTTTTCAGATATGATTCCGCCTCGTTGCGTTTTTTCAATAACTGATATTTTGAATCGGCCAGTATATGATCCGCTTGCGCCATGCCGATTTGATCCAGCGGCAAAGCATGTATTTCATGGATAATCTGTCTGGCTTCAGCGAACATCTGGTTGCGTCCATCGACATCAAGCAGCTCATCCCGGACTATTCCATCCTGAATTGTAAGCATTAGTAAACGACGTCTTAAAGTCGAGTGAATTGCAGCAAAACTACTGGCGGCGATTTTTTGAAAAATAGTCATAACAAAGCCGAGTGCGCGCCCTTTACCTCCTTGTTGAGCGGCAAGATTATAACCATCACGAAGGTAATCGAGTAATGCATCGTAAAAAATCTTTTCGTTTTCGGAAAGATTGAAGTTTTCGGTGTGAACGACGCGACGGAGAAAAAGAGGACTGCCATCCTGCGCACAGGCGTCTGCTTTGGTGCGCCGGATAACAACAGCGTTTAAACGGTGCCGATTGTTCAGCATGTCCCCATAGTCTGCAAAAAGGTTTGGATTTAAAAGATTGATCAAACCCCAAAACCGGAAATGATTACCTTGATGGGGAGTGGCGGACATCAGAATCAAATCACGGCAGTGGTCACGAATAGCCTCGGCAAGTTTGAAATTCTCCGTTTTTTTTACTTTGCTGCCGTTACGATAGACGCTAAGATGATGAGCTTCATCAAAAACAACCAGGTCCCAGGGTGGTGCTTCGAGTATTTTTTTTATTCTTGACGGACGCTTCAATGTATCAACCGAAGCAATCAGCCGGTTGTGCTTGGCAAAGGCATTGGATTTGCGATCCGTCACATCCCCTTCGCTACCAAATACTTCAAAATTAAGATTGAAGACATCATTTAGTTCCCTGCGCCAGTTTTCCACCAAGCCGGCCGGAACAATCATCATTGCTCGCTGCAATTCTCCTCTTGATGCCAGTTCCCTGAGAACAAGGGCGGCTTCTATCGTTTTACCCAAGCCCACTTCATCGGCAATCAGAAACCGTTTTGGCCTTGCATTTGCTATTCGATGAACCAGAACAACTTGATGTGGCAGCAGATCAACTTTGGCGGATGTCAATGTAGCAGCGCTTTCCATCAAGGGAATTTTTTCTGCTTCCAAGGCCAGCCAGAGGCGGTCTATTCCATGAGGTGTCACTGGCGCCATGGCCTGAACAATCTGATCAAAAAGGTCTGCTTTTGTTTGTAAAGAATCAACTGGAACCTGTCGCTCACCGACGCTACGGAAAAAGACTGTAGCATATCCAGTCTGTTCTATGCCAACAACAACACCTTCGCCGAGTTCGGGATGATTTATTTTAAGGCCAGGCTGTAATTTATGAGATTCGAGAGACATAGTAGCCTATAATTATTTCTGATTCCGGTTTGTCTCCTTCACGAGCAATGCGTTTCATACTGATTGAAGCGCTTCCATCCCAGAGCCCTTCGGAGAGGCGTACCTGCCTTTTGTCCCGGCGATGAAACAGCACTTCTTCTTCCAGTGACGTTTCCTTAAAGACATCTCGCTGTGCAGAAAAACCGAAAATGATACCACAATTGTTCCAACGGTACTGAAGATCAATTATCAGCGGACGGATTCGGCGGGAAAGAAACTCTTCAGCTTCCTGAGTCTCCATTGTTTCAACAATAGTTTCCAGACCGGAAATAAGAATTGTTTTCCCTGATACTGGCGGATTCTCCGGCAGACCTTTTGTCCATGAAAGCATTTGTCTCAAAGAGATAACCGAGTCATCCGCGATGAATGGCCCCAGGCTTTTCTGATCAAAAATAATGCACGAGCCTTTTCGCTGCCATACGGTATTAGAAATTGTTTCCATCAATCAGCCTCCTCCAGCATTTCAAAGAGCGATAACTGCTTGGTCTCCGGTTTTTTGCCTTTGTTAGTACGCCAATGTTCGACCAATTGCGCGGCTGTTTTTGCCGCTAAACGATTGACTGCATCATGATCTACTTCCGCATACCATCTAAGTATTTCATCCACTGATTTCTTGATGCGGAAGTTTAAATTATTCAACTCTGCGTCTATCTTGAGTCCGGAATTGGGATAAGCTGCACCGATTAGAAAATGTGCCTGATCCAGATCGGTCTTGATCACTTTGCGATTGCGGCCTCGTTCGGTAAAATAGGCAAATCGTTCTTTAAACGGGATGATGTGAACGGCTCTACCGACAACGCGTATCCAGCCCCGCGCTTCGAAATCTCCCTGTGAAATCCCGGTGCCGCGAAGGGTTTTATGCAGTTCGTCACGGTCCATTTCGGTGCGCTGTTTGAATAAACGCAAATAAAGGCGGCTTGTAGGTTCGGCGCTCTCTGGAGGACGTAATCCACCAGTTTGGGTATTGTCTTCGAGCAAGTCGTCCAAAAGCTGGTTAATACCGAGAAGCGCGTCGCGCACATCCAGAATTTGCCCATCACCGCTTAACACCTGGCCATAATGGCGAGAATAGAATTCAAGGGACTTGCCGCGCAGAATCACTCTTAAATCAGATTCGGGAAGGGTTTTGCCGTGGGTGTGTTCCAGGAGTTCCTTCAGTCGCTTGGCCTCGTCTTTTACCCAACGGCGCATTCGGGCCCAGCTTACTGGTTCAGGTGTAGAAATGCGTTTGCGGCAGACATGGATAATGTCGTACTCAATTTTTCGACTACCGAAAGCCCCTGCATCACCCTTGGTCTCATCGCTTCGGATGGGATAGGTTGCTACCAGCACATAACCAGCGTTAAAAAGCGCCATCAAGACATCTACCCAAGCGCTGTCTTCGTTGTGGTGGAAGGTAAAAGCCATGATTCCATAATCTTTGAGGCGTCGTCCAGCCTCGGCCCAAACAGCAGAAAGAGTTTGGCTATAAAAGTCGCTGGAAGGCTGAGGGCGGTAGAGCGGGTTTGGGTCTTTCTCGACGAGAGTCGTATCCACAGTAAGTTCTCGAATCCGGTTCAATTGTTTCGGTTCGACGAACATGTCTTTTTCGTAATCCTCTCGGTCGTCAGGGTGTTCCACAGAATTGTCCACAGCTTCCATGCTGTGAGGGGTGCGCTCCGGCTGAAAGTAAGCTGCTTCGGGTAAACCAGCATACCATTTGCGCAAGGGAAGACTCAGCCAGACATAGAAGAAATCGGCCAGATCGGCATAGTAAAGATTATCTCCGAATGGTGGATCGGTAATT
>CAJBRY010000535.1 GCA_903958085.1 uncultured Geobacteraceae bacterium | reverse complement strand
TGCCATAGCGGTATATGTCAGCAACGAACTGTTCCATATTCAAGACAGGGTTGATGACTACATATTGCTTACTCCGCGATCATCTGGCATCGATCTGTTCGGCAACATACTCTTTACCAGCGAGATGATGATAAAGAAGAATCCGGAGGTTGTGGAAGCTTTTCGCAAGGCAACGGTGAAGGGTTGGGAATACGCACTGGCTCATTCTGAAGAAGTTGCTGACATAATTCTTGCGAAATATGACAGCCAGAAAAAGACGCGCGCACATCTGCTGTTCGAGGCTGAGAAGCTTCGCGAACTGACCCGGACAGATATTGTAGAGCCGGGACATATGAATCCCGGTCGATGGCATCATGTGGCAGAGGTCTACCAGGGACAAGGCAAAATCCCGGACAATTTCAGCCTCACTGGCTTTATCTACGATCCGCATCACCAACGCGATTTAACATGGCTTTACCTGACGCTTGGAGGGATGCTTTTGGGATTGGCTGGAATGATAGCGGTTGTCTGGAAATTCCGGAGAATGAATCTCTCCCTTGCCGTTGCCCGGAAAGCTGCTGAGGCAGCCTCGCAGGCCAAGAGTGAGTTTCTTGCCAATATGAGTCACGAAATCCGCACGCCTATGAACGGGGTAATCGGCATGACCGGGCTGCTGCTGGAATCCAATCTTAATGATGAGCAACGCCGGTATGCTGAAATTATATCGAAAAGCGGCGAAAACCTACTGGGACTTATTAACGATATTTTAGATTTTTCCAAAATCGAGGCGGGTAAGCTTGAGCTGGAGTATCTGGATTTTGACCTCCGCACCATGCTTGAAGATGTTACGGAAATGCTCGCAATACGCGCTAAAATGAACGGTCTGAGCATGGCCACACACATCGATACTGATGTGCCGACATATCTGAAAGGCGACCCGGGCAGACTTCGCCAGATCATAACCAATCTGGCTGCCAACGCCATAAAATTTACCAGCAAGGGTGAGGTTGCCTTGCGTGTCTCACTTGTAAAGGAGTTGGAAGACAAGGTAACCCTCCGTTTTGAAATCATAGACACCGGTATCGGTATTCCGGAGTCAAGGCTTGAAGCAATCTTTGCCCCATTCTCCCAAGCGGATGGCTCAACGACACGCAAGTATGGCGGTTCTGGACTTGGACTTGCTATCAGCAGGCAGTTGACTGAGTTGATGGATGGAGAAATAGGGGTTACCAGTAATTTGGGTCAAGGATCTACTTTCTGGTTTACCGCAAATTTCGAAAAGCTGGCTCCTCAAAAGGCTTCCACAACTACAGAAACCGAAAAAACGCCCGGCACGTCTTCAATGACAAAATGGCAGCATGCCCGTATACTGCTTGTTGAAGATAACGTAATCAACCAGAAAGTTGCGCAAAGTATTCTTAATAAACTTGGCTGCAAATCTGATGTTGTTGCTGATGGGTTGGAGGCTGTTAAGGCCCTTGAGTTGATTGACTACGACCTCGTATTCATGGATTGCCAGATGCCGGAGATGGATGGTTTTGAAGCCACTTCTGTCATACGCTCTCCAGCCTCGAATGTTCTTAACCATACCGTTACTATCGTTGCCATGACAGCCAATGCAATGAAGGGTGATCGTGAACACTGCATCTCATCTGGTATGAATGACTATCTTGCAAAACCGGTGAAAAAGGATGAGGTTGCAAGAATACTGGAAAAGTGGTTGTGAAAGTCTATGATAGCAATATATTGATAATTGGACTTTACCTGAGAAATATATTGAGCCATGGTCACAACAATTCATAATACCCTGAAAACCGTCTTTGGCTTTCACGAGTTTCGCACTCCGCAGCAGGATGTAATCGAGCGCGTTGTGGCCGGTGAAGATGTTTTTCTTGTTATGCCGACAGGTGGTGGCAAGTCTCTCTGCTTTCAGATTCCGGCGCTGCACCGTGAGGGCGTTGCGATTGTAGTTTCTCCTCTAATTGCTCTGATGAAGGATCAGGTTGATGCGTTGATAGCAAATGGAGTGCGGGCATCTTGTCTCAACTCATCGCTTTCGACTGGTGAACTAGGGCGCGTTTTTAAGCAGATGGATTTTTGTGAGCTGGATCTGTTGTATGTCGCACCTGAACGCCTTATGATGCCGGACTTTCTTGAACGGCTTGGCTCTTTGAAACTCTCCTTGTTTGCCATTGATGAAGCTCATTGCATCTCTCAATGGGGGCATGATTTCCGACCGGAATATACGCAGCTTGGAAGATTGCGCCAACTATTTCCAGTTGTGCCAATTGTTGCAATGACTGCAACGGCTGATCCCGAAACCCGTATTGACATTATTAGCCAGTTGGGGCTTACAGACGCAAAAGTTTTTGTCGCCGGTTTCGATCGCCCGAATATCACCTATACTGTTATTCCCAAGCAGAAATCGGTGTCACAACTTGTCTCATTTCTTGTCGGGCGGCGTGATGAGGCTGGAATTGTCTACGCTTTAAGCCGCAAGAGGGTTGAAGAGGTTGCTGAACGGCTGCAACAGGCGGGTTTTTCTGCTGCCGCTTATCATGCCGGTTTGCCGGATTATGAGCGCAAGCGTGTACAGGATGCTTTCCGCAAGGATGATGTCCGTATTGTGGTTGCTACAGTAGCTTTTGGTATGGGGATTGATAAGCCGAATGTCCGTTTTGTCGTGCATTACGATATGCCTAAAAGTGTCGAGAGTTATTATCAGGAGACCGGCAGAGCAGGGCGTGACGGACTGCCGTCAGAAGCGCTGATGCTTTTTGGTATGGGCGATGTTATGGTTGCCCGGAAATTGATCGAAACCAGTGATAATACGGAACGGGTCAAGATCGAAATTCAGAAGTTGAATGCCATGGTTGGCTATGCCGAAGCTCTGACTTGCCGTCGTCGGGCTTTGCTCTCCTACTTTGGCGATTTGCGTGAACATGAGTGTGATAACTGTGATATTTGTACTGATCCACCAAAGCGCTTTGATGCTTCCGAAGAGGCAAAGAAGGCGCTTTCATGTGTGTATCGTGTTGGTGAACGCTTTGGTATGATGCATGTTATTGAGGTCTTGCGGGGGAGCAAAAATCAGCGGGTGCTTGATTTTGGGCATAATAAACTTTCAACATACGGGATAGGTGCCAATACTACGGCGAATGAATGGGAAAATATTTTTCGCCAATTGATTCATCTTGGTTATCTGGCGCAGGATTTCACCCGTTTTGGTGTTTTAAAGCTTACACCGGCGGCGCGTCCGGTTTTAAAGGGTGAAACAGAGGTTATTCTCGGAAGACCACGTGATACGCTGGAAACTGTAGCAAAAGGTAAAAAGCGAGCTAGTCGCAAAAAAGATTACAATCAGGGACTTTTCGAAGCACTCCGGGCAACCCGTAAAAAGATTGCTGATGATGCAAATGTGCCCCCATTTGTGGTATTCTCCGATGCAACTCTGGCAGAGATGGCACGCAGCAGGCCGACTCATTCACGTGAGATGTTACAGGTTAGTGGTGTGGGCGAACACAAATTGCGTCAGTATGGCAAAGCATTTATGGATGTTATTTCCGCTTATGAACAGTAATAGCTTGTGATACTATTGTTTACGAATTAAACCAAGGAGAGCAAAAATATATGAATCAGACACGCGCAATTGTCATAACTGGCAACGGCACAAACTGCGAGATGGAGGCGGCTCATGCCTGTCGTCTTGGTGGTTTTGATGAAGTAGTTATCGCACACATAGCCGATATACTGTCCGGTGAAATTCGGCTGGATGATTTCCATTTTCTAAATTTGACAGGTGGTTTTCTTGATGGTGATGATCTTGGGAGCGCTAAAGCCCAAGCTAATCGATTAAAGAATGCTTCCGTTTCAGGTAGCGGCGAAAAGCTGGTTGAGCAATTTACGCGCTTTATTGCTGATGGAAAGCTGATTCTTGGGGTATGTAACGGTTTTCAGCTTATGGTCAAGATGGGGATTCTTCCAGCCTTGGACGGCGAGCATCTGAATCAGACAGTTACTCTGACTCACAACGATTGTGGTCGTTTTCAGGATCGCTGGACATATTTAAAAGTTGACTCGGCTTCTCCCTGCGTATTTACCATTGGCATCGAGAAAGGTATATATCTGCCGGTGCGTCATGGCGAAGGGAAATTTCTATGCGATTCAGATGCAACGCTGGCAAGTATTGAAGATGGACATTTGGGGGTAATGCGTTATTCTGATTCCGGTTATACTGAACAGATCATGGAGTTTCCCGCCAACCCTAACGGTTCAACCAATGCAATTGCAGCTCTATGTGATCCTACAGGTCGTCTGATGGGGTTGATGCCGCACCCTGAGGCATTTGTTCATTTTACCCAGCATCCTCGATGGACCAGAGAAAATCTACCGGAGGAGGGGGACGGGTTGATCCTGTATAAAAATGCTGCGGAGTATGTTAGAAATAATCTGATATGAGTCAAAATTTAGTGGAGTCTTTATCTATGGAGTTATCACGCCCTCAAGAAGAATGCGGTGTTTTCGGTATTTACAATCATTCGGAAGCTTCAAACCTCACCTATCTTGGTCTCTATGCCTTGCAGCACCGTGGTCAGGAGAGCTGCGGCATAGTCTCGTCAGACGGTGCGTCGCTTTATGCCCACAAGCGCATGGGACTTGTTGCCGATGTGTTCAGCAATCCTGAAGTATTCAAAAAACTCCCGGGTAAATCGGCAATAGGGCATGTCAGATATTCGACCGCAGGAGCTTCGGTTGAGAAGAATGTTCAGCCTATCATGGTAGATTATTCTCGCGGATCTATAGCTGTAGCTCACAATGGCAATCTGGTTAATGCACAGCTGCTGAAAGCAGAGTTGGAGGCTTACGGCTCAATCTTTCAGACGACGATGGATACGGAAATAATCATTCATCTGATTGCCGCCTACAAGACAAACTCGCTTGTAGATCGCATAACGGATGCACTGAAGCGTATCCAGGGCGCCTACTGTCTGTTGTTTTTGACTGAGACCCGTATGATTGCTGTGCGTGATCCTAATGGCTTTCGGCCTTTATGCCTTGGAAAGTTGGGCAACGCCTGGGTTGTTGCGTCAGAAAGCTGTGCACTTGATCTGATCGAAGCGGATTTCGTTCGCGAGATTGAGCCGGGTGAGATGGTGGTTTGTACGGAAGATGGCGGCGTAGAGTCTATATTTCCATTTAAAAAAATTGAACCGACACCTTGCATTTTTGAGTTTGTCTATTTTGCGCGTCCAGATTCAGACATATTTGGAAGTAACGTATATATGGCACGTAAAGAACTCGGGCGACAGCTTGCAAGGGAATATCCCGTCGATGCGGATGTTGTAATAGCTGTGCCAGATTCGGGCGTCCCGGCCGCAATGGGTTATGCAGAGGAGTCCGGGATACCATTTGAACTTGGCTTGATTCGAAATCATTATGTGGGAAGGACTTTCATTGAGCCGGCTCAGTCAATCAGGCACTTTGGAGTCAAGATCAAGCTTAATCCGGTGCGTGAACTGCTTAAAGGAAAACGTGTAGTTGTGATTGATGATTCAATTGTACGCGGCACGACATCTCGCAAAATTGTTAAGATGGTGAGAAATGCTGGAGCCAAAGAAGTTCATCTCCGGATTTCATCTCCACCAACCAGTTATCCCTGTTACTACGGTATAGATACCCCTAACCGGAAGGAACTTATTTCTTCATCGCATACAATTGATGAAATATGCCGTTATGTTACTGCCGACACGCTAGGGTATTTGTCAGAAGAGGGATTGATTTCCTCCATTGGCCGTGGAAATACAAATTATTGCAAAGCCTGTTTTGCCGGGACTTACCCGGTTGCATTCCCCAAACCTGTAGAAAATCTACAAAAGGGACTATTTGAAGAGGAGCTGACCTGATATGAGTGATCGCGAACAACTGAAGAAAATCATCCTGGAACTGTCTTACGAAAAAAGATTGGTAACTCTTGCATCCGGTCGTCAAAGTGATTTTTATTTTGATGGCAAACAGACAACACTGCATGCAGAAGGTGGCTTCCTGGTAGGCAAGCTGTTTTATGAAGCTATTAAGGATGTCGAAGGCGTCCAGGCAGTGGGAGGTATTACGCTGGGCGCGGATCCTATTGCTACTGCAACTTCCATTGCCGCTCATCTGGATGGCAAGAGTATGCATGCTTTTATTATCCGCAAGGAGCCGAAAGGACACGGTACCGGTCAGTGGCTAGAGGGGCGCAAAAATCTTCCGCCAGGCACAAAAGTTGTTATCGTTGAAGACGTAGTAACTACAGGCGGTTCATCTATGAAAGCTGTTAATCGTGCCAAGGAAGAGGGGTTGGATGTGCTTGGTATTGTTACACTTGTTGACAGAGAAGAGGGCGGTCGCGAAAACATTGAAGCCGAAGGATATTGGCTTCGGACTATTTTCACCAAGAGCCAATTGGTTGGTTAGTAAGTTTTACATCAAAGTTCCGTTGAGTGCTGCGGGACTTTGATGGGTGAAGAGGGCTATGCAAAAGAGATATGTAAGTCAGCTAATAGGTTACTTTATGCAGACTCGACGTACCTCATGAATATCTGTCAAGCCACCAAGTACCTTGAGAATACCATCCTGTTTTAGAGTAGTCATGCCATCTCGAGCAGCCTGTTCACGAACATGGTCAGTGTCTGCACGACGTTTAATAAGGGCTTTCAAAGGGTCTGTGCATTCAAGCACCTCGTGTATACCGAGACGTCCACGATAGCCGGTATGACCGCAACGATCACAGCCTACTGCGCGAAACATAACGGTGTCAGCAAGCCCTAATCCGGTGTTCGCAAACTCATCCCGGCCAAATTCTTCCACCAGTTCATTATATTCAGATTCTGATAAATGAAAGCTTTCTTTGCAATCCTTGCACAGCCGTCGAGCAAGTCGTTGCGCAAGAACACAGACAAGTGAATCAGAAAAACTGTAAGGATCAAGCCCCATTTCTAGCAAACGTGTAACTGTTTCAGGAGCTGAATTGGTATGGAGAGTTGAAAAAACAAGGTGTCCGGTCAAAGACGCTTCTACTGCCGTACTGGCAGTCTCTTCGTCACGCATTTCACCGACCATTATGACATCAGGATCAAGACGGAGAAACGAGCGCAGTGCTGCCGCAAAGGTAAATCCGATACGGGGATTAACCTGGACCTGTCTTAGGCCGGCCTGGGTGATTTCTACAGGATCCTCTGCCGTCCAGATTTTACGATTTGTCTGGTTAATCTGGGCAAGACCTGAGTGAAGAGTTGTTGTCTTACCTGAACCAGTCGGACCAACTACTAGGATCAGGCCATGCGGACGTGAAAGAGATTCCTTGAATACTCGCAAATTTCTGGCGTTTAGTCCAAGGTCATCAAAACTGATGGGATCACCACTTGCAAGGACGCGGATAACAACATCTTCCATACCACCGACAGTCGGCATTGTGGCAACACGGAGTTCAACATCCAGAGGTCCAAATTTTTTGAAGTCTATTTTTCCGTCTTGTGGCTTTCTGCGTTCGGCAATGTCCAAATCCCCCATTATTTTGATGCGTGAAGGCAACGCAAACTTATATTTATACGGGATTCTCTGATATATTGAACACTGACCATCAACTCTGGTTCGAACAATTACATCCTTTTTGCCCGGATAAGGTTCAATGTGAATATCAGACGCTTTGTTCATGTATGCATCGTAAATTATTTTGTTAACAAGTTTTACTATAACGCTGTCTTTTTCAGTAACTTTTTTGGTTTCTTCTGCAACCTCTGGTTCATCCCCTTCATTTGTCTTACTTAAGAGGTCAATGATGCTGTCAGGCACTATATCAAGGTTTACCTCATCATTTGCAGATACAGAATTGGCATTGTCGATGTTATATAAGCGCTTTAGCGACCTTGCAATGCTCGTCTCAGTTGCTATAGCCGAAATTATTTTAAGCCTGATGCTGTCCTCTAATTCACGAATATCGTGGGACTTGAGAGGTTGAGCCATCGCGAGAGTGAGGGTATTGCCAATTTTAGAAATCGGAGCTATTCGCTGTTTTTGAGCATACACTGAGCTTATGTAGCGGGAAAGTGAAAGGTCAAGGTCGTTAGGATTGATCTGGACGTATGGCATATCATACTGTGCTGCGATAACCCTTGAAAGACTCTCTTCATCAACGTAATTCAATTTTAATAGTGCTTTTTCTACAGAAATATTGTTCTGCTTACCAACCTCTCTTGCATGGGAAATCTTTTGCTGATCAACTAAACCGTTTCCCAAAAGAATGTCGGTCAGTTTGCGCCGCTTGTTTTTCTGATCAAGCACAAAACTGAGATCACTTTCTTTGATGAAGCCTAACTTACAAAGTAGCTGCCCTACTGGTTGATCAGGAAAAACCTTTTGCAAATCAAGCGCTTCCAGCAATTGCTCTTGAGTAATAAGTTTTTGTTCTACAAGTAGTTCTCCTACTTTTCTAATGCTCATAAAAATGCTTGCTCCCTGCAAAATTAAAAAACGCTCGCCCTTTGATAAGATGCAAGCGTTATAGCAGATTAGTCGTAAAAGTGAAACTCTTTACCTGTTGGTGATGGTAAACCCGTTTTCGGTGATAAGCTCACGCACAATACGATCCATTGCGCGATCAGTCAAAAAGATTCCGCCACCAGGAAGCATGGCATCGTCAAGCTTAAAGCCTGACATATTGAGGGAATAACCAGCAGAGCTGTCTTTGAGGATATCATGATGGGCAAAAGTGCCCCTGATTTTCATTCGTGAAATAAACTTTTCGGATATTTTCTTAAAATCATCTTTAGGT
>CAJBRY010000534.1 GCA_903958085.1 uncultured Geobacteraceae bacterium | reverse complement strand
GCAACCGAAGCAACCGAAGCAACCGAAGCAACCGAAGCAACCGAAGCAACCGAAGCAACCGAAGCCGGTCAATGTAATATATTGAATAGTAAAACTGGCTAAATTTTGTTTCAGAATGCGCCTAAATAAGTTAGGTTGTAGTCATATTTTGATTTTAATATTTTTATTTTCGTGCCTTAAATAATAATATATCAACATATTTTATATGATTTTATCTGCAAATCCGGAGAGCTGACGTCTGTCTTTAATAGTAATAAACTACCTGTATTTACTAGGATATATGGTTATTTAATGTCATTAAATGTAATTGAGTTTCTTTACCTTGCCAAGGTTGAAGTCGCGGGTTCGAATCCCGTTTCCCGCTCCAAAGAATTCAAGGACTTAGCTTAAAGGCTAAGCCCTTTTTTCTTGCCAAAATTATCCTTGCATCCGTTTTTGCATCCGTTTGACATTGGCTAGCCCAGAAACGTGGTGTGACATTCTGAAAAATGAGGCAATATACCAAGTCAGGTTGCTTTCACCTAGCACATCTCCCACACTCACTCCAAGATGCTCTCCAGAACACTCGTGCTAGCGCTTTGAGGCGGTAGCGTCACTGAGTTGAGCACAACCCTCTCACCAGCTAATTCACTGTTTTTCGAGCTTGTAACGTATGGAGCATGTATTGTTTGCGGACATGGCGCACTACCCTCCATGATAGTAAGCACCTGTTTTCCCCGATCTGTCGAAAGAAATTGCTTGATTGCCTCGTGGGTGAACGTCGCCTGCTTTCTGCTTTTGCGTAGTCGTTCGTAGGCATCGATGATTTCCGGATCATAGGTGGAAAGCTTGAGTGAGTACAAGGGCACATCACACCCCCTTGGCAAAAGCGAGCGTCTGGAATCCTCTGGCGTTAGCATACTCCGGTTCAGACAGGACAATAACCTCGATATTTCTGGCCGGAAGGCCGTTCTTCAGGAAGGCAGCACCACCACCGAACAGCAGAACTCGATCAAAATCTGCATGCATGCCGACATGGGCCTGCAACTCGCCCTGGATATCGCGAATGATGTGCTCAATATACGCAACGCCGGCTTCCTGGATCTCCCGGGTAACATTGTGGCGTTCAAAGCCGTATTGCAGATATCCCTTTTCAATCAGGAAAGCTATTTCTACCGGCGTGAAGGTACCTGACGGTGCAAGGTCTTTGATGCGAGGAAGGAGGAAGCTGGTCGCCATCTGGTGGACTCCGCGCTTGTTGAGAGTCTTGCCATGGATAATCTGCTTCTTCTGGGGTGAGAACAGGGTGAAGATGATGGTGTTGAAGCCGATATCGATGCCGAGAACATTGCCCGACGGCCGCTCCGGAAGTCCATCGAGATAATCCCTCAAGCCACCCAGCCCCTGTGGGAAAACTGCCACATCCTTGATTGTTCCACCGGTCAGTGACTTGGCCAAGGCCGGCACGGCACCGCCTGGCTTATGCTGTTCCTGCCAGTAGGAGTACGGCAGCCCGACGGCTAGTAGAATGTCTTCCTCACAGGAAGCCTGTTTCAGACTCTGTTCCACAAATACCGGATAGTAACGAACCAGCTCTTCCATCGTTTTCAGATAGGAAGAGCCTGACGACATCAGAGAATCTTCCCCGACCAGCAGATTCTCACCGTTATAGCTGAACGCTGAAATAATCCTTCCCTTGCGCTCCCCGTAAATCCACTTGGCCGAAGAAAATCCGAGATCACATACCAGCACGTTCATATCAACCCCCAGAAATTTTGTAAGGCAGTCAAGCCTCCATATTAAATATCTATAGAGGGGGCAGGTAATGGTGGCAAATATGGTGATAAGTTTGGCTACAAATTTGTCACATCTGAAACTTGCCGCATTTTTGGCAACAAACTTGGTACCAAATATAGGGCAAATATGGGGGAGGTATCTATTCGGCGCCGCTAACATGGCAAGGCTTCCTGCCGGTTTCATTGAAAAGTCGGTCCAGTCGCTGAACATATTTGTGCATCTGATGTACTGATTTAATAGCCAAATAGGCATCATCCCAGTTCTTGCCACGGGCTTTGATGCCTGGGCATTCTGGTACCGTTGCAACAAACAATTTTTGATCCGAACTCCATTCAACCATTAAAGAATCGGGCTTGGACCGGTATTTTATCTTCTTTTCCGTTCTGATCTTAGCCCCCTCGTACATGCTGAGATAGATTTCCGGGAAATCCCTCTTCAATGCCACATGAACTGCACTCTCGTTCTCATCGTCAGGAGCAGATTTCAGCGCTGCAACTGCCCCAAACGGATCAAAGCGCCAACCGAGACACCATCGTCCAAAGGAAAAACCTTTCCGCCTGCATGCACTAGTCAGCCTTGGGTCGATATCGTATTGACGGCGGTACTCGTTTCTTTCCATGACTGGGATTTTGCCTGTATCGCGTAGCAGATCGTAGACCAAAATCACGGACGTTTTCTTAAGTGCCCTAGTGATTTCAATAACGCTGTGACCTTTCGAATAAGCTTCGATGATCCGGCTGTTGAGCAGTTCCTCGATATCTTCGACTTTCATTTCTGACTCCTTGTCTTAATACAAACTTTTCTATAAAGACTTTTCCTTAGAAAAGTATGTTAATTGGATTATTTGACAGATTTCCTCCGCTGATTTTCCATCGATTGCCGTTCCAAAGCGGTTAAGGAAAGGTACCGTCTTCGACACTCCCCCCTGCAGCTGCGCAGCATGTTGTAGGCAATCTGGCGGATACGCTTGATTTTGATCTCCGGATACTCAATGTGGAAATAGGTGCGGAGGTTATTGGCAACATCGCGCACTGAGACCCTGTATCTAGGTCCGTGCTCTTTCGGGAGATATGAACTTAGAATGTAGCGTTCAATCTTGCCGAAGTTCGGAAATGCGAGCATCAGTGCTCTCTTCTCTGCTTTGAAAGACATGTTCATCCGGGCGACGTACCATTCATCAGTCCAGATTCTGGAAAGCAGACACAATGCGTGTTGATCTTTCTCATCCAAAGGCTCGGTCAAGAGCCCATCATCAATCATTCGTTTCAAAACTTTCAGTGGTATTGACCGATACTGTTGTTCGGTTTGCCAGAATGAATAACTCGATTGAGCGCCATGACGCGTTACTGCCCTATTGCTATGGCTTACTCTCTGAAGAAATCTTGCTACTTCACGGACTTTTGTTTACAATCCGCGTGGTTTGAGATGATTTTACCGTTACGGGAGGCACTAATGGCGGATTCAACCTTTGAGAAGGGAAAGTTGTATGACCTGAACCTTGCGGATGTGCAGCCCGATCCTGACCAGCCGCGAAAGTATTTTGATGAACAAGCATTGGCGGAGTTAAAAGCGTCGATTGAAAAGCATGGCGTGTTGCAGCCGGTTCTGGTGCGGCAGGGTGCGGACGGTGCTTTGTTGCTGGTATCCGGCGAGCGTCGTTTCCAGGCATCTAAACTGGCAGGACTCCAGACCATTCCTGCTGTTTTCACCGATGGTGAGCCTGCGGAGATTTCTATCGTTGAAAATTTATTACGTGAAAATTTGTCTGCCATAGAGGAGGCAGAGGCCATCGACCGGTTAAAGACACAGCATAATTATCTGCTGAGTGATCTCTCGGCAGCGCTCGGTAAATCTGATTCAACCCTTTCCGAAATTCTCTCACTCAATAAACTGCCGAATGAAGTTAAGAACGACTGCCGGAATGATCCAAAGACTGCGCGGGGAATTCTTGTGGAAATAGCCAAGAAGAAAGACCAGGCAACAATGCTTTCCCTGTACAGCAAATACAAGGAAAGCGGCTTGACACGGGGAGAAA
Source organism: uncultured Geobacteraceae bacterium (assembly GCA_903958085.1). Lineage (GTDB taxonomy): Bacteria > Desulfobacterota > Desulfuromonadia > Geobacterales > Pseudopelobacteraceae > JACRCG01. The sequence goes on along the minus strand of CAJBRY010000534.1, from coordinate 22,839 downwards.
TTCGTAAAAGACTGAGAGCGACAAAACCGGCAGATGCCCCGGTTGATCTTACGTTTGTTGATCAGTTTTACGACCGGATTTATTTGCTGGATTGCGCGACTTTGACTTCTGAGCAAAAGACGACGCTCAACCTCACAATAGTCAAACTTCGCAGTATGCTGTTGGAGAAGACAAAGAAACTCAAGGTGTAAACGTCGGGAATAGACAAAATAATCGAGGTATTTTTACACCTGTATTGTTATTAATCAGCTAGTTAAAGCCAATTCCGGCATGCCGGAATTGGGGGGCTAACCATGCAGCTGTCAAGCTGTAGTTAGGATTTCAAATGTATGCAATTGATCCTGAACACGCACTTGTACCCTTATTTGTCAGACCGAAATATTCCGATACTCTCCAACAGGTTGGAACGGGGATATTTATCGATTTTCAATCACAACCGTTTTTATTCACTGCCGCTCATGTGACTGATAACTTAGAACAAGGTGAACTGTTGGTTCCAGTCTATGGAGGGATTCACCCTATTGATGGTTATGTTGGATATATTGATTTGTTGCCAGGAATGTCAAGAAATGAAGATGAAGTGGATATTGCCTATTATCGTTTGAATACCGAATTTGCTAGACTCATGTGTGCTCATTTTAGCCCTTTTCCTCAAACACGCTGTATGCTGTTCAGGTCAGCTTTAGAGCTAAGTGTCTGTTCAGTTTACGGATATCCGGCAAGTAGAGCTAAAAGGACGCAAGGAAGGTACAGGTCAGAAACAGCAACGTTTAGAGGCATTGCCGCAAGCGAAGAGGTTTACAACGATTTAAACTTGTCCCCTGATTCAAGTATTGTCATTCATTTTCACGAAAATCTGGCTGTGTCGCCGGTAGATGGCAGGCGAATCAACCCATTAAGCCCTAGGGGAGTAAGCGGAGGTGGAATTTTTTCATGGCCTGCCGGGCATGAACTGGCTGTCGATTGGTCGCTGACTACGTTGGTTGGTATATTTCACACGTATAAAAAAACGGAAGGTCTCTTGATTGGTACACATCTCATTACTGTTTTTGCCGCGACTCAAGTCGGCAAAATGAATGGTTTTGGAGGAGTCGTGTGAGATTCCAAAGTTCATTGAGCCAATCTGTCGCACTTGCAATCGGTTAGCATTATTCCCGGTCAGTACGTAAAGGTGATTAATGGACTATCTCAGTTTTTTAAAATATTTTCAAGTTACGCTCAAAGTTTAAATCAAGTTGCTACGCCACCACAAGCCTACTTTGCAAGCAACACAAAACCGAAGGAACCTGTACAACATGACCCCACTCAAAACCCTGCTGGAAAGTTTCCGCACCGCCGCCGTTACCCAGCGCGAAAAAGGCACCTATTTCGAAGAACTGATCTGTTCCTACCTGCGATACGAAGCAATCTACTGCGATTTGTACAGTGATGTCTGGACGTATGCAGACTGGGCAAACCTGCAAGGATTGGACGGGCGAGATGCGGGTATTGACCTGGTGGCCAAAACCAGCGGCACGGGCGAGTTCCATGCCATACAGTGCAAGTTTTACGCGGAAGATTACCGTGTGCAAAAGAACGACATCGACAGCTTCTTTACCGCATCCGGCAAAACGCACTTCACCTACCGCATTATAATCACGACCACCAACAACTGGAGCGAACCTGCCGAAGATGCTCTGTGCGACCAGCAGCCGCCGGTCAGCAAGATTGATCTGCATGATCTGGAAACCAGCCAGATCGACTGGAGCCGCTATCAGCCCAAGTGTCCGGTAGTTCTGAAAGATAAAAAACAACTGCGCCCGCACCAGACAAGCGCTCTGACTGCCGTCAAAAACGGGCTGACGCAAGCCGACCGGGGCAAGCTCATCATGGCTTGCGGAACCGGCAAGACCTTCACCAGCCTGAAGATTGCCGAAAGCCTGGCCGGTGCGGGTAAGCGCGTGCTGTTTCTGGTGCCCAGTCTTTCCCTGTTGTCGCAATCGCTCACTGAATGGACACAGGAAAGCGAAACCCCGCTGCACAACTTTGCCGTCTGTTCAGACAGCGACGTTGGCAAAAAGCGCAAGAAGGACGACGACACAGTTCAGACCTTCACCCACGAATTACGTTACCCCGCTACCACACACCCAGCCCGACTGGCGGCTGAAATGATCAAACGCCATGATGCATTGCACATGAGCGTGGTCTTCAGCACCTATCACTCCATCGACGTTATCAGCCGCGCCCAGAAAGAGCATGGCCTGGCCGATTTTGACCTGATCGTCTGTGACGAAGCGCACCGCACCACCGGCGCGACTTTTGACAAAGATGATGAAAGCGCCTTTGTCAAAGTCCATGACGCCGCTTTCATCCGTGCCGCCAAGCGTCTGTACATGACGGCCACACCGCGTATTTATGGCGATAGCGCCAAAATCAGCGCCATCAAGGACAATGTGGCGCTCTGTTCCATGGATGACGATGTTCTCTATGGCAAAGAGCTGCACGTCATAACTTTCTCGGAAGCCGTCAAGCGCGGTTTGCTGGTCGATTATAAGGTTATCGTTCTGGCTATTGATGAAGAGCATGCCAACCGCCGTCTGCAATCCTTGTGGAAGGACGAAAACAACCAGCTCAAGGTAGAAGATGCCGCCAAAATCATCGGTTGCTGGAAGGCGCTCTCAAAACAAGGCTTGAGTGATGTTCTGACCGGTGACAACGTCGCCATGCAGCGCGCCGTGGCATTTTGCCAGGTCATTGAAATTTCCAAGGGAGCCAAAACCCACAAGGTCAGCTCAAAGCAGATTTCAGGCATGTTTCAGAAAGTGGTCGAGGCTTATCAGGAAGAAGATCCGGAGCAAGCCGCGAGCCTCGCCTGCGAAGCCGAACATGTCGATGGCGGCATGAACGCCAGCGAAAAGGAAGAAAAGCTCGACTGGCTCAAGGCCGAGTCGCCGGAAAATACCTGCCGGATACTCAGCAACGTGCGCTGTCTCTCCGAAGGGGTGGACGTTCCTGCACTGGATGCCGTGCTCTTCCTCACTCCGCGCAATTCGCAGGTGGACGTGGTGCAATCCGTTGGCCGGGTCATGCGTAATGCGCCTGGCAAAAAGCGCGGCTACGTCATCTTGCCGGTGGTCATTCCGGCAGGCATGGAAGCGCACGAGGCGCTGAATGACAACAAGACCTATGCCGTGGTGTGGCAGGTGCTCCAGGCGCTCCGTTCCCACGATGACCGCTTTGACGCCATGGTGAACAAGCTTGATCTGATCGGCAAGGACACCAGCAAGATGGAAGTCATCGCCATCACCGACAAGATCGGCAAGAAACAGGAAAAAGCCAAAGGAACCAAAAACAGCGAGGCCGGGAAAGGTGGTTTTACCATCGGTGAAGCGGTCAAACGCCCAGCCAAGGAAGACCAGTTTGACCTGCAATTCGAAATTGGCGAGATCGAGAAAGCCATCTACGCCAAGCTGGTGCAAAAGTGCGGCAACCGGCACCACTGGGAGGAATGGGCCAACGACATCGCCAAAATCGCCCGCACCCACGTTGACCGCATCACCGGCATTCTGGAAAACGAAGCCAACTCCAGGGAGCGTGAGGCGTTCAAGTCCTTTGTGCATGAGCTGCGCGACGACCTGAACGACAGCATCAGCGAGGGCGAAATCATCGAGATGCTCGCCCAGCATCTGATCACAAAACCGGTATTCGACGCCCTGTTTGAAGGGTACAGCTTTGCCAAGCACAACCCCATGTCCCAGGCCATGCAGGATGTGTTGGATGTATTGCAGGAACACCACCTGAACAAGGAAACCGACACCCTGCAAGCCTTTTATGACAGCGTGAAAATGAGGGCTCAAGGGATCGACAACGCCGCAGGCAAACAGAAGATTATCGTCGAGCTGTATGACAAATTCTTCCGCAACGCCTTCCCCAAAATGACCGAACGGTTGGGCATCGTCTATACGCCGGTTGAGGTGGTAGATTTCATCATTCACAGCGTCAACCACATCCTGCAAAGCGAATTTGGCCAGACCTTGGGCAGCAAAGGGGTGCATATTATCGATCCCTTTACCGGCACCGGCACCTTCATTACCCGGCTGTTGCAAAGCGGGCTGATAACTCCCGAACAATTGCCTCACAAATATCAGCATGAAATTCACGCCAACGAAATCGTGCTGCTGGCCTACTACATCGCTGCCATCAATATTGAAGCGGTGTATCACAGCATTATGAGTCAAAGGCAAATCCCCCCCGCCCCCCCTTTGCAAAGGGGGGAGGATAATAATGCCGTTGATTTGAAGTCTCCCTTTATAAAGGGAGACTTAGAGGGATTTGCTTCTGACGTTGCCTACCAGCCGTTTGAAGGCATCTGCCTCACCGACACCTTCCAGCTCTACGAAAAAGAAGACTTGATTGATCAGATTCTGGTGCAGAACAGCGCCCGCCGCAAACGGCAGAAGAAGCTGGATATCCGGGTGATCATCGGCAATCCGCCGTATTCCGCCGGGCAGACCAGTGCCAATGATAATAACCAAAATGTAGCCTATCCGTATTTGGATGAACGTATCCGCAGCACTTATGCCGAGCGCTCGACCGCAACCAATAAGAACGCCCTTTATGACAGTTATATCCGCGCCATCCGCTGGGCCAGCGACCGGATTGGGGATAGTGGGGTGATTGGTTTTGTCACCAACGCCGGGTTTACGGAAGCCAACACCGCTGATGGCCTACGTCAGTGCCTGGCTGAGGAATTTTCCAGCATCTATGTTTTTCATCTGCGCGGCAATCAGCGCACATCAGGTGAACTGTCGCGCAAGGAAGGTGGCAAGATTTTTGGCAGTGGCAGCCGCGCTCCGATTGCCATTTCCCTACTGGTGAAGAATCCGGAGGCCGTGCAGCATGGCCAGATTTTTTTCCATGACATCGGTGATTACCTGAGCCGAGAGGATAAGTTAGGAAAAGTCAGCGACTTTGCCAGTGTTGCGGGGATTACGGTTAATTGCGGTTGGCAGACCATTGAACCGGATCAGCATGGTGACTGGCTCAAGCAGAGGGATGATAGTTTTGGCGAATTCATTGTGTTGGGGGACAAGGAGGATAAGGCGACCAAGACATTGTTTGCAAGCTACTCGTGCGGAGTAAAAACACAGCGCGATGCATGGTGCTATAACGCTGCAAAAGCCTGTGTTACCTCAAACATGACCAGCATGATTGGCTTCTATAACAACGAGGTGGCACGTTTTAATCAGGCATTCACAGGTTTTGATAAAAAAACGAAAGAAGCCAAATTGGATGGTTTCATTGACACCGACCCAACACAGATCAGTTGGTCACGAGCATTAAAACAGGATTTAATAAACGACCGGCACTTTGCCTTTGAATCAGAATGTTTAATGCCCAGCCAGTACCGGCCTTTTAACAAGCAATGGTTATACTTTAATCGCCGTTTCAACGAAATGGTGTACCAGATGCCCCGCATATTTCCTGAATCAGCATCGGTAAATCGGGTGATTTGTGTCACAGGACGAGGAGAAACAGCGGCGTTCACGGCACTAATAACCGACGTAAATCCAAATCTGCACATGATCGCGTCAGGCCAATGCTTCCCGCTCTACCTCTACGACGAACCGGACACAGAAACACCAGATCACCCCGACCTGTTTGCCATATCCACCCATCCCAAAGCAGAAAGAAAGCGCCGCGACGCCATCACCGACGAGGGACTGGCGCATTTTCTGGCGGCCTATCCCGGCGAAACCATCAGCAAGGAAGATGTCTTCTATTACGTCTATGGTCTGCTGCATTCTCCGGAATACCGTGAGCGCTATGCCGACAACCTGAGCAAGGAGCTGCCGCGCATCCCCTGTGTGAAAACCGCTGCCGACTTTTGGGCATTCAGCAAGGCGGGGCGGGCGCTGGCGGAGCTGCATTTGAATTATGAAACGGTGCCATGTTATCCGGTTAAGATTAATGTAGGCCGGTTCAAGCAAAGCGGAACCGGCGACAATGGTGGATCTAGCGAACCCTGTGCGAATCAAACCAAAACAGCCGGATCCGCTGCGCTTGATCCGGCCTACAACACCTGTAATCTTACCGATGCCGACTACCGCGTGGAGAAGATGAAATACGGCAAAAAGGGCAAGGACAAAGACCTCACCACGCTGCATTACAACGACAAGATCACCCTCAGCGGCATACCGCTGGAAGCCTACGACTACATCGTCAACGGCAAACCGGCACTGGATTGGGTGGTGGAGCGCCAGTGCGTAAAGACCGATAAGGACAGCGGCATCCTCAACGACGCCAACGACTGGGCGCTGGATACCATGAACAATCCGCGCTATCCGCTGGAACTGTTTATGCGGGTTATTACGGTTAGTTTGGAGACGATGAAGATTGTGAACAATTTGCCGAGGATTTCAGAAGAATAGCCATGCGTGTCAAAGTCAATCATCACACATTACGAGATATTGTTGAAGACTACGAATCAGCCATGGCTTGGGTTGCAACCATTGGATTCCCAGTCGAACGAGGAAGACTTGCGGAGTATCGTCGAATAATTACGGCACTTTCGAAGAGCTTCGAAATCAATGGATGGGGTGATCTTGACGATGCAAGGCATAGGGAACGTGTTTGTACTGCCTTGCTTGAGATCAGAGAGATGGTTTCAATTTATCGCGGACTCGCACCTCTAGCTGAGCAAGATGCAACAAAAGACTTAAAGCATTACGTTAAGGGACCATTTTGCTCAACCAACGAATTGGCGAGCAATTCATCAAATCGTGCACGAAATCTTGGATTTGAGCTTTATTTAAACGCTCTGTTTGCCTTTGCTGGTTTACGACCAACGTATGCAAGTAACGCGGATCTCACTTTCACCCACATGGATCAAACGTTCTTTGTTGAAGCTAAACGTCCTACGAATCCGGCTACTACCGCAGGCTTGATTGCAGATGCAAACAAACAGCTATCGCGACGCCTAAAACAACCGCAAAATCACCAAGCTATGGGACTTATTGCACTTGATCTGTCCAAAGTTATCAACCTTGAAAACAAGGTCATGCCTGTTTTCGGTGATGATCATCTCTACAAGCTGATGTATAACGAAGACAAACTCCAAATAGAGGCACTAAGGTCGCACTGGCATAGCCGCCGCCATTCACGCACCATCGGGGTATTGCTACACTACAGAATGCTGACTAATTATACTGAGACAGGCGAATTGAATACTTTGAAATGGATCGGTTTTGTTAAGTTAAGTGACGATCCTAGTCTCAGTGATATCAACAAGAAGTTGGAAAGTGCAATTCCACTGGTCTGCTGAGTGTACTGTGAGATAGGTTGAGTTACTATTTAAATGGTATTATGAAGCCGAACGTCGCTCATCTTATCCGCTTTTGTAATGAAACGAGCTATATGACTTGCAACGATATTGAGGCGCTATTTCAAAGGCTAGGCCGATTAGTTCATGCCTCTCAACAAAAACGGGGCAACGGAACTGCTTGGGATTATAAATTTCCTGATGGTGAGACGCATCACTACATTATTCGGAACGTTAAGTCCTTGTCGGATGTCGAAGACAGTGTAAGCAACCTTCTGATATGGATCTGGAATTCAAAGGACTATCTTAAAGATCGCTTGTTATCAAAAGGACTTGATCCACAATATGTTGAGCGATTCATTGATGAGAATCATCATCTATCTGTCTGCGGTGACTTAGCCAATCAACTGAAACATGGTAGGGCCAAGAAGAGTCGAAGCGGTAAGTTTCCTAAGCTTGATGTTGCAGGCTTCTCCATTCCACAATCAGCTATCCAAACTCTTACATTTAGAGCATTTGAGGTGGATGTTGATGTTGGTAACCCAGATGATGTCGAGTTTCGAATTCCGATTCTTGATAGCAAAGGGGTCGAGTTTGGTGAAGTTTTTGAATATGTAACGGCGGCAATTACAGGACTTGAAACGCTTTGGGAAAATATTGAAAGTGTATCTGTGACCCACGGAGCTCGTAAATAAATGTTACTTCATGACTCTATGATACATGCATGCCAAGCTCGAAAGCTAATGGCAGCCGGTGATGAAGCAAGCTTACGCTATGCAGCGCTTGAGATCCGCATGGCAATAGAGCTTCTATTTTATAAGCTAATTCCTTCTTATCGCGACGAATTGCCTGATGACATATTAAAGCAATGGCAGCCGAAAAAGATTATTGACGCCATCATTGATTGTGATCCTTACGCTGAGCAAAACTCTACCCTCACAATGGCAGTTGAACTGCCGAATGGCGGCCATGGCCCTGCTATTCGTGTTGGTCGTTACAAAGCGGTGAATCGAAAATTATTGCGAAACTATTACCATAAGATCGGATCATATCTACATGCTGCTATGGTTGAGGGACATCGCGATCTAACGAGAATGCTGTCGTTTCTTGATGCAGCAGCTGCACGTGTTGAGGAATGCTGCCGGGAAACGACTGTGATCAGTAATTTTGGAAAGTTTCACACGTTGCAATGTGTATGCGGCCGTAAAATCAAGAGAAATGATCATGCAGTTCAGTTAAAACCATATGTCAGATGCCCGAATGATAAGTGCCAGGCAGTGCATGACTTGATAAAAAACGATGACGATGGCACCAAATGGAAGCTGCGAGAATCAGAGTTTGTCTGTCCAGAGTGCAAAACATCCAGTTACTTTGGTTCACATCTGATTGATACAGGAAAAAACTTTACGTGCGTGGAATGTAGCCAAAAGTATATATTTCGTACAGGGCTTTTCGTTAGTCGCGTTGAAGAGCCAGCCAGTCGGTAGGTCGCGTTTTGTTAAAAGCGACTTTTTGCCGGTGCAACATTGTGAACGTTGCGTTTCACGTGAGGCCGTTTAACGCAACCTACTGAACTTATCAACAAGTATCTCTGCCCTCAGATTTGAACGGAGAAGAAACGATATGCAAAACCAACCCGTAACCGAAGAGCTCCTCAAAGAGATGACCGAGAAAATTGTCCGCGAGGTCAATCCCCGTAAGATCGTGCTGTTCGGCTCCCATGCGAGAGGAAATGCTCGCCTCGATTCCGATCTGGATTTTCTGGTTATTGAGGATGGCCCGTTCAATGCACAACGTAGCCGACGTGCGGAAATGGCGCGGCTCTGGATGCTTTTTCCTGATGTGCGAATTCCCATAGATTTTTTAGTGTACTCATCCGAGGAAGTCGCAAAATTGGCAACTTCCCAAAACCATGTGATTCATCATGCCATGAGTGACGGGAGGGTGCTGTATGAATGTTAATAGTGAAGCTACAATGCTGCTAACCATGGCAGGCAAAGATATTGATCTGCTTCGTTATATTATCTCGTCAGATATAGTTGCTGACGAGATATTTGGTTTTCACGCTCAGCAAGCCGTTGAAAAATCTTTGAAAGCATGGATTATTGACGCAGGCATGACTATTGACCGGACTCATGATTTACGTCGCCTGCTCATTATGCTTCAGGACTTGGGATTTGATGTTGACTGCTATCGAGAGCTGATTCCATTGAACAGCTTTGCGGTACAGTTTCGTTATGAAGCAATGGAAGAGGAAGACGTGCCGCTTGACCGTGCCGATACTCTCAGTAAGGTTGAATGCCTACATGAACACGTCAAAGCATTACTGACAAAAACGCCATAAAGAAACTTCGCTCTTTTAGAAAAATGGATTTTTCAGAAGCCATTTTGTTATATTTCAAATAGTTATTTCCAATTCCGGCATGCCGGAATTGGAGAACAAACCCTGAGAACAACACCTACTTTACCGCAATAGCGATTTCCCTCCCCACCATTTAAACAATCCCACAAGACGATAATACCTCTACCGCATTCTGGGAACATGCCCGTCTGATTGAAACGGTCAAGGACCCGTTCTGCTTCCCTGTCATGGGTACCGGTATGAGCAACCCGAAACCGGGCTTTTTTTCCGGAGAGATCCGTAGCAAGGAGTATGGCGATTCGAACTTTGCCTTCCAACAGGCTCATTACTTCTACTTCCCGGCGTGGTCGATCCTGAAGCTGTTCATGGACTTTCCCTGTGCTGAAAACCGGGCGTTTGACCTGGCCTACATGACGGAAGTCGACCCCATGTGGAACGATGACAGCCTGTCCTTCATCATCAATCCGGAGGCTCTGCTGTTTGGCAATCCGGTCTCTCAGGCCGCTTGTGCCGCAGATAGCGTGGCTGCAGCAGTTTCAACCCCGATTGATCCGCTCTTCTGGTGCATGGGGAGCTGGGGCTCATTTTACCCGCTGTCAGGCAGTATGAGCGACAATAATCCGCTTAATGTAAATGCCGGTCTTGCCGCCAGGATGCTGTTCAAGCTGGGGCGTGAGTCGCTTCTCTATGACGTTGGTATCAATAAGTGTGCTTCAAACGGGGTGGTTGCGCCAATCCTTACCAAGAGTAATTATCGCATTCAGCAAGTAAGGCCGGTGCGAGGAAGTGACTGTATCCCCATTGGACGATCATCTCTTATCTGGGGTGCCGGGAAAAATCCTCCCTGGGGAACATCGAAAGGTTCTACGGATAATTTTCTCTGGTCATTGACGAGAAGGAGGCTCTGTTGCGTTGGCTATACCTTAAACTGATCATAGTTGCTGTCGCCATTTCTGTCTCTGCAATGGCTATTGGTGCTGATGTGATGAGTCAGGCATTTGTTGGACTCTCCATCCCGGATATCGAAGTTGGTCTCAAAAAGGCTGATGATCTCGCCAGATCAATTACGATCCCTTCAAATCCATCTGAGAAGCATATGAAAGAAGCGGCGGAGAGAACAAATACAGCCTATCAGTCGCCAGCATTCCAAAGTCGTCTGAAGGCTGAAACAGAGCGCATAAAGCACGATCTCTTCGGTGCTGCCGTTGAGCACTATTATCCTGACAGCGGCAATCCGGTTCCAGTTCAAGGTATATTGGGAGCTGATGAGCGGATTTACGTCTTTGTTTCATCCTCGATGCCGATACAGGCTATCAGGAATTATGCTGCTTCGATCACGAAGTTCGGCGACACAAGGATTATGATGGTGCTGCGAGGTTTTGTTGAGGGTGCAGGTAAGATTCAACCGACTATTGATCTGGTTGGCAGGGTTTTACAGCGTGAGTCGGGATGTAATCCGCTGACTGATGGTGAGTGTGAAATATTGCCGGTGCCGTTTGGAGTGGATCCACTTCTGTTTCGCCGTTACGGTATTGATCGTGTCCCGGCTGTTGTTTATGTAAATGGCATCAAAGCCGAAGATGCCAGTTTAAGCGAATGTGATGCGAAGAATGCCGCAATTTCAGAATATTGGACTGTATTTGGTGATGCAAAGCTTGAATATCTTGTAGGGCAGATTAAGAAGGAAAACGGGTCACATAGCCTGTCCGCCCTGCTTGCCACTCCGACTGAAAATAAATGAACATGGAAAGTGAGTTCATGCCGTATGCATCATGAGACCAAAAATAATGAAGAGCCCATCCAGAAGATTAATATCGAGAGAGCCGGTGTTCTTTGGAAACGTGACAATACACCCAACGAACAGCAAAATGAGCCTCCGAAGCTGCAACCGGGCTTTGCCCCAATTGTAGCGCTCTGTATGGCCGTATCTATTGTTGCATCTTTGGCCACCGTTGCCGGCTATGACCGCTGGTACGCCCAAAAGGTCGTGGCAGTTGACATCAAGGGGTACATCGCCCAGCAGCGGGACAGCTACCTGGCCGGCAAGCTGAATGACGATGAACTGAAGAGGAATTTTGACCGTCTTGAGGATGTCATAACAGCCATTCCCAAGAACCGGGTGATCATCATGGGTGACGCGGTGGTGCGCAATGCCGAAACCGTTAAACCTTGATTTCCACAACTGGCAGCTTTGGCTTGCAATCACGGCTCTGCTCATGGCGGGGACGCTGCTCCCCTACAAGATCAGCGTCACACTCACGCCATCGCTCAAACACCGGGTCTACTGGCTCACCCGGAACCCGGACAAGGTGGTGCGGGGTGATTACGTCCTGTTCCGGCACAAGGAACTTTCCGACAGCATGGGGATGGAAAAGTCCGAGGATGTCATGAAGATCCTTGGCTGTAACGAAGGGGATCTGCTCACCGTCGATGCGGAGAAAAAGTTCTACTGCAACGGTGAATATCTGGTTCGGGCCAAGGACATCTCTCTGAAGGGTGAACCGCTGCAGCACTTCGTTTTCAACGGCCAGGTACCCAAGGGGGTCATGTTCGTCATGGGGCAGCACAAAGACAGTTATGACTCACGTTATTTCGGATTCGTCGACAAGAGCTGCATAATGGCGAAAGCCTACCCAATCTTCTGACAGCCTGTCGAAAAACTGCTGCGGGGCCGGTCTGCGGTGTTGCCGCTCGCTCAAAAGCTCAACGTACCAAGGAGTACGCCTCGCTTTTTCACTCGCTTGCGCCGAGCATCCCGGCCTCCTCGTGACGTTTTTCAAAAGCCTGTAAAAGGAGCCGCCGTGCCCATCGAGAAACTTAACCCGCTGCACTATATGGGACAGGCCGAATACACCGGCTTCTGGCAAAAGCTCTTTGCAACGATGCTCTATGGCTTCTGGGGTCGCTTCTTCTTTGTCGCTCTGGTGGTCTCGGCCTTCTGGGTCGGAGTCAGACAGCGAAACCCGACTCTGGCTGCTATCTGTCTGTTGTTGGCGGCAATCGTCGCCTATGGGGGTGGTGTCATGAGTCTCGTCAGGTCATTTACAGGATAGGAGGACGCAGTGTCGAAGGATAGCAACAGCTCGCCTGATGTAATGCCAGTAACCCAGAGCAATGAGATTCATCCCCGAGGTCTCCTGGAGGCGATCTCCTATATAGATCAGAACTTTGCCAACGAACTGGGCGGTTGCATCATCAAGGCCCGCTTCCTGACCACCAAGCAGCGGCTTGAATTCATGGAGGTGGGATTCCGGAGCTCCTTTGCGTCAGGGATCGTTTCTGCGCTACTGACTCCCGTGGCCATTGGGGTGATCGAGCAATACATTCCCATGTTCGGTGATCCGTCACCTACCTTCTTTGACAAGTTAAGTGCTTTCTTACTGGCTCTTGGCTTCTCTCTCGGCTACGCCATCTTCATGGCCAAGGCATCCACCTGCTTCATCGGTGAGTACACCCGGGCGATGGTGTTGAACCTCCTGGGCGGCATGGTCTTCGGAGCAATCGTCAAGGCGGTACTGGCTTTCATTGCCTTCCACTTTCTCTATTTCAAGATTTTTACCGACAAGAACATTTTGTGGGCGGTGGCCAAGCTCTATTACGCCAAGACCTCGCCGAGCACAGTTGCGTCGGTCTACTACTGGGTGCAGGGATTCAAGGGGATCTTCCTCATCTCAGCCTACTTAGTCCTGGTATCCACGGTAGTGTTCATCATCATTCCGATAGTTGCCATGCTGGTCGCCTGGCGGCGCAACCGTAAACTTATCGCTGCAGGAGTTGTACATGTCGATACGGACCGTATCTAGGCTCGGCCTCACACTACTGTTGGTGCTCATCCCGACCATGGCACTGGCCCTGGATATGGAATTTTATGTCTGGGGTGGTCATGACGCGGTGGTGAATGCCTTCAGCAAACTGGCGCTAATCTTTGGCGACAACGCTTACAAATCGCTCTACTTCGTCGTTATCACTGCCGGACTCTTTTTCGGTGGGGTGACGGTTTTCGCCAAATCGCTGGGGACTGCTAACGGTTCTGTCATGACCTGGATCGTGCCGACCATGATCGGCATTATGGTGTACCTGGCTCTGGTTGTCCCCAAGGGGACCATCCATGTCTATGATCCGGTATTCAACAAGAACCAGGCGGTCGGTGGCATTCCGGATGGTGTTGTGGCAGTGACCGGCATACTGAACAAGATCGAACGTGGTCTGGTGGATATTGTCACCACTGCCGGAGATCCCCTGAATTATCAGACCCAGGCTGGCGGCAAAGGATTTCTGGGGCTCGCCCAACTCACCAGCATTCCTCTGTCGGCGGTGGACAGCAATCTGGACGCCTCCATGCGGCGCTACGTGAAGGATTGTGTTTCCTATGCCCTGATGAATCCAAACGCCAATTTGACAGTGGATGAACTGCGCAAAACGACCACCAATTTTGTCGGTTCACTGGATAAGGCGGTTAACCCAGCCATCTGGACAGTCTACTATGATGCTGCCAGTCCGCAGGGTCAGGCTCTCACCTGTACCGACTCCTGGACCAGCATCAAAGCAGCGCTCACCCCGGCCAATCTCGACAAGAACATCCAGTCAGTCTGCGCCAATCTTGGCTATGACGTAACCGATGCTGCCGCCATGATCCAGTGCAAAACGGTGCTGAATAATGTCAATTCCGGGACCGGTCTCGGAGCGGCGAGCATTGATGACTTTTTGAAACAGGCCTACGTCTCCCAGCGTTTGGAGGAGATCTTCCGCAGCGGCAATGCTGCCGGGGCCACCAATTACCAATTCCTGCTCAGCGCATCCGGTGCCATGAAATCGGCCAACGAGTGGCTGCCGATCCTGAAGGCGTCGCTCACCGCCATCGCTGTCGGGTTGCTGCCGTTCCTGGCGCTCTTCATTCCCACGCCGCTGATCGGCAAGGCGGTCGGGATCATCGCCGGCTTCTTCATATGGCTGACCGCCTGGGGTGTCACCGATGCCATCGTTCACCAGTTTGCCGTGGACTATGCCAATCGGGCCTATGAGATGGTGCGGCAGAATAAGCTGGGTATGGATGCGCTCTACTTCTTCCCCGACCAGACCGTGAAGATCCTCGGTATGTTCAGCACACTCCGGATGAGTGGAATGATGCTGGCTACGGTTATCACCGGTATGCTGATCAAGTTCGGCGGTCATGCCATGGCGATGATGGCCGGGGGGATGGTCAGCCAGGTTCAGTCCGCAGGCAACCGGGCGACACATGAGGTGGAAGATCCCGCCGGCAGAGCATCGGCCATGCAGCGTAATGTCACCGCGATGCCGACCCAGGCCTGGAGCAATGAGCATAGCTTCCAAGCCAGGCAAGCGCAGTCGCTGGTCGGTATGTCCGGTAAGACCACTGCGTCAAGTGATATGATCCGGGACTTCGGCATGGAGTTTTCGAGTAGGATATCTGCTGATAGCGAGATTGGAAGATCAATTGGTTTCGGAGGCAGCGGCAGGGCCATGCGTGAAGGTGGTCTGTCATCAGCCTACGAGTTGAAATCATTTGATGGCCGGCTTGGACTGGACAAGTCTGCCGCGACCAAGGATGTTGTTTCCGGTAGCTACGGCGGTGACACTCTGGCTTTCGCTAAGATGGGAGTTGCCAACGACCGGGCCTTGGCAAATGTCTTTGATTCCGGAGAAAACTATTCTGACTTCCTGACAGCCAACATGGACAAGAATGTCGGGCAACTGCAGGGGGAAATAGGAGCGTATGCCGCAGCCAGGTCTCTCGGGTTCAATGGGAACTGGCGGGATTTCCATGCCATGCGGTCGGAAGTTACAGCCCTGGGGGATTTTGCCAACGCTGATGCGGTGAACAAGATTGCCGATAACTACGGAATCTCTTCCGGACAGCTCATGCAGATGAACGCTCAGTTCCAGCAGAGCAAACATGCCTCAGAGGTTACCGGACTCTCGAATCAAATGGGTGGCCCGGTTGCTGCCGGTACTGAGGTTGGCAATGTCGTGGCAACGGAAACCGGAGGTAAGATCCAGGGAATCTATGCTGGGGGCGGTTACGGCAACTACCAACAGCTCGCCAGCAATGATGTTTCTGGGAGGATTGCCCGCAACCAGCTTGTTCATGCTGCAGCGGATCAGATGGTTGGACGTATTGCTCCCCAACTCAAAAACGATCCGGAGATGTACCAGAACGGCCACCTGACAGAACGGGGCTTTGCCGAGATGCAGAAGGCGATGGAGGGGCAGAACATCAACTTCACTACAGCCGACGGCAAGAACGCTGTCAATGTCGGTATGGATGGCGGAATCGTCAATTCGTCTGATTCCGGTACCGTTGCCAAGGGTGACAAGGGGCAAGCACTCGAACTGCAGAAGCAGCTTCGCTCTGCCGGATTCCAGAGTGCTGCCGCTCATGTCGCCAAGCTGTCCGGCCAGGCTTTCGATTACAAGGCTGGTTACGACCGAAACGGCAACCTTGCATCGTTTGCCATTGACCAGGGTGGACGGGTGCAGAAGTTCGATCTTGGTCAGAGTAAAACCGGGACTGATATCGAGCGTCTGGACCGGAACGTGTCCACCACCGACAAGGGATTGAGAAAGAGTGTGGGCAGTCAAGTCTGGACTGGGCAGCGGGCCGTTGATGAACATACCAATGTGTCGATGACCAACCAGTACTCACAGGTTGATCGAACAGTTGGCACGGAGAAAGACGCAACCGGTATAAACAATGCGCTCGCGGCCAGTGGCAGTTCCGTGCGCGTCGGCGTCGGGGATACAGTGCAAATGAGACTTGGCCCAGCTGTTGCCCAAAACATGATGAAAGATGGAGTTCTTTCTTCGCATGGGGCACAGGGTGTCATCCCGACGGTTTCAAGTTTTTCCGTCAAAAGAGGCGGCGAGAAGAATTTCAAGGATTTCAGCCATGAACTGCATGGCTCTCATAAGCAAACATACGATAAACGTACTGACAGGACCATGGGAGTACACGTTGAGGGCGCAGGATCAGACTTCATAAGGGCCGTTGCGGGAGATAAAGCTGCTGAAGTAATAATCGGAACAACCAATGGAACAGTTTCAACGATTCACAATGTAGCGGCGGTCAGTTCTTTCGTTTCTGCTGGAGGTGGTGCTGCGAGTAAGGGCATCGGAAAAGCAGCAGAACTGGGTAGAGTTCCAAGTGCCAAGCCATCCATGAGTGGCTATACAAGATATTGATCCGAGGGAGACAAGATGGAATTTGAGATAGTTGCATCGAGGGTGGTTCTGCTTAAAGATGGTCTTATGGTACTGGTTACCGTCCCAAACGAATTCTATCAGATTGTTATGAGCGAGAAGAAATTCGTCGATATAAAGGCGATCCCTGAGCCAGGGATAGTCATCGTTAAAGTTGGAAGAGTCATAATAAGGTTATTGCCAACGGTATTCGAGCATATCGTGGAAGCAGGAAAGATATTTGTCTTTTTGTCGGATTATGACAGCTATGTGATGGAACCCTGGGTGGAGGGGACAATAAACGCCGCTGAATTGTGGACAGTCAAAGGCGTTGCCGACTATCTGGCAACTCAAACGGCGTCGAATGGGTTAGCGGTGGAACCTGTTGTGAGGCAGATACCAGAAAAGGGGGTTGTTACGATGGCAGCAGCAACCGAATCCAGGTAGTACCAACATGCCGATAATGGCAGTTAGTCCAAGTATGCCGGCAGGCCACTTCATCCCCTTGGCAACAAGCAGGTACGAGGCGGCGCCGCCGATAAAGACGGCAACCATTACATAGATAAATTTGATATTCCTTTTCTTCATAATTTCCTCTGTTCTACACTCACTTCCTACTGGCCCGTCTCATAAGTATTATTTCAACTGCATTTCTTTGTCAACCATATAAATATCAGTATGTTATCCCTGTCGAAATAGGACAGAGTGAGAAGAAAGCTCCGGGTTTTGGCAATAGCATGATTGATAACTGCCAAGATATTTGCCAGTGGTGGTCTTGAGATAATATCGGCAGCTTTGTCCAGAAAATGAGTTAAACCGGTTTGGTCAGGCAAACCGGTCACGAGAAGCAAACTTGGCAGCTTGATCCTTCAACTCATCCCAAAATGCCCTTAATTCTACCAGTTCTCTGCTATAAAGAAACTTTACAGTTGTATAACGCCATGCAATCGTTGATTAATTCGCAACGGTGTAAAGTTTCTTTCCACTTATATATTTTGTAACCTGCTGGAATTACGCTTGATTATTGCGGGAAAATGCTTTAGTCACAGAAGGGAAATGTGGTGTGATAGTCCCGAGTTGACCAAAGGGTACGGAACTTGAAAAGCATATCGTATTGGATGCCTTGATTAAAGGCAAAGCCAAATGAAAGGATCTAATACTAGTTGCCGCAATCAGTATCTTTATTTGAGATGCCAGGATCCAATATAAGATGCTAATGCCGATTAAATGTTCCATTTGGGAAGATCAGCAGTTCACGTGTGCGCGTGAACTGCTGAATAAGATGTTAGGCGGAATCAACATGAACGACTCAATATCGGCACAACAACGTGCATTTCTGAAAAGTATCCCAGAAAGCGAACGTCTGAGGATTCAGAAAGAGAATCAAGACGAAGCTGAGAATCTATACAAGGAATTTACGGAAGCGTTTGGCAAAGGAATGTGCGATTCCTGCGGTAAGTCGTACAGCACGTTCTCAAAAGAGAGCCCATGCTTTCATTGGCTACTGAGACCTGGCAAGTCGAAAAAAGAGCATATTGAAAAAGTTCTAAAAGCAAAGGGTTACTTTAGGTGTGCCGCATATGTAAGATGGGTTGCCAACTTTGACAGTCACTTCAAAAATATCAATAATTTGTCTGAGGAAGGAAATGTCGAAGCACTATTTCACTGGTCTGCTAAATACAAGCATATCAAATGGACATTTTGGTGTACCAGAAATGACTACGCTGGGCATAGCAACCAGCCACCACATTTCCATTTCGAAATGCGTCTCGATAAAATGCCATTCATCAAATTCAATGATTGCCATATTCCTTTCACAGATGAAGACTTATTCAACATTCGGGCGAATGAAGATTCCGAATCTCCGGTCAAACAAACATTTGGATTTCATGGGGCAGGACTAGAAGAAGCATTTTCAGTTGATCCAGAAAAGCTTATAGAGGGGCTAATTACGACAGAGAACGAGGAAGAGGCAGTATACCACATACAGACTGTCCTTCATTTAGAAGAAGGCATCCCTTGTGAAATGTTAAACAAAGCCATGGCTATAGCGAAAGAGAAGAAGGTCCCTGTGGCCAAGATTATCCGGGAACTTGGATATGACGCGAAAGTTGTCATCGAACCGGCTGAATCCTTAATCGCTAAAGAAAGCAGAAGCAATCCAAGACAGAAAAACAGCGCTTAACAGCCCCATGACCCGCCCGCCCGAAAAACCTGGGCGGGCGGGTCATGGGGGCACCCCGTTATACCCCCAAGAAATGGAGGCGAAAAAAACGAACCCTTTAACAGCATTACCTGATCTTCTCGGGAAACTCGGGAGTGAGCATTTTTTCGGCTGAGGTGCAAGGAAAGCATATCGCGCTGCTCAAGGAGCAGTTTGGAATTCTCGGCAGAGAGAACACGCAGCTTTCGTCTGAGAATGCGGTTCTGAAAGCGGAGGTAAACGTTCTTAAATCTGAGAAAGAACACCTTACAAAAGAGAACGAAATATTGCGGAGCAAAGTAAAGGAATACGAGCAAAGCCCTCATAATAACCTCCCTGACAAAGTAAAAGTGGACATCCTTGTGGCACTTTCAAAACGAGAGCAAACAATTACTGAGCATTTAGCCAGACTTCTTAGCATAGGAGTGGAAACCGCACGGTTCCATCTGCACGAACTCCGAAAGAGCAATATGGTGATTGACAATGCTACCACTGACGATGAAGGTGCATTTCGTGAGTGCTGGGAACTTGAACACGAAGGCCGTAGGTTACTGGTAGAAAATAATCTGATTTCGTGAACTCAGGCGAATGCCTAATCGGGTAGTCCAGGACTTCATTACTGTTCACAACATCACTATCTCACCTAAAATGATTTGTCGTGGTTCCGATCTGCAGTATGTAGTGAGATTCGCTGACCAAAAAATTGAAGATATATTCAAGACCTATCACGCAATCAATTCTAAATTGGCAATGTTTAAAAATAACATTGGAGATAAAAACTAATGGATCATCCTGAAATTTTTTTAAACCTAATTTTTCACGAGTCTACTGGTCTTGGTGATCATCTGGCACTTTGTGCTGGCTTCGAGCGAGGTCATTGGAGACTTGATGGATTAGCCGACCATGTAATGGAATGGCTGCCAGAGTTTGCCTTTAATTATTCTGAATTGAAAGAAATAGGGCACCACAACGCGGTGAGCATGACAAAAAAAGCCGCAAAAATTATTTACCAGACAGAAAAGTACGGTTTACGCGGAGAATTTGGAGAAATACTTCTTCACATAGCAATACGTCAAGTTTATAAAACAATTCCGGCAGTTAGCAAGATTTACTACAAAAATTCAGTTAATAAAACAGTTGAAGGTTTTGATGCAGTACACGTTATAACTAAGGATAATAACCTTGAACTCTGGATTGGTGAGACTAAATTTTATAATGATGTAAATAGTGCCATTTATGATGTGTGTACAGAAATTGTTGAACATTTAGAAACTGACTACTTAAAGTCTGAGTTTTTATTGATAAAGAACAAAATAGACAATACATGGCCAGAAGCAGACTCTCTGAAAGCCTTACTAAAAGATAACGTCTCGCTTGATCATGTTTTTGAAAGAGCCTGTATTCCGGTCCTTTTAACTTATGACAGCGATGTCGTCAATAAAAGTAGCAAAACAAACGGGGAATATCTTACTAATATTGTCGCTGAGATGAGTAAAGCATACAAAACAATGCGAGCTAACCTAAAGAAAAAATATGAAGCTCGCTTCCAAGAGTCCATTCCAATAACCGTCCACGTCATTTTGATTCCACTAAAGGATAAGGAGGAACTTATGAAGATACTTCATACTAAGCTTAAGGCGCTACAAGTATGATCAATCCAAATGAAATAAGAAGGGAACTTAGCCTGGATGATTGGGTTGCTGACCCATTTGGAATATTAACAACTATTTCAAACATATCCACGTCCAATCCTGATTTAGGACGGGAACTTGTCATCCGTGCGCTGGAAAAAAAGGATACTCTTGATAAGGAATATCAAAACATTCTTGATGAATTAGCGATGCAGGTTGGGCTTTATCCGTACGTTGTTAATGCTTTGGAAAAACTTTCCTTGCGGAGTGCATTTTTACATGCGTCTCATCGTGCTGAAGGCGTGATGGGTGATTTTGTTCTTCACAGCGCGCAAGCAAGAGTATTGCGTAAGCTGCTAGCTGGCGAATCCATTATTCTCAGTGCTCCTACTTCTTTTGGCAAAAGCCTGTTAATCGATCTTACTATTTCCGCAAGTGACTTTACAAATATTGTGCTCATAGTTCCAACTCTGGCTCTGGTAGAAGAAACAAGGAGACGAATGTCGCGGTTCGTAGATAGATATTCAATAATCACCTCTACCAAACAAAGCCACGGAGAGAAAAATATCTTTGTCTGCACCCAGGAACGCTTTCTTGCGATGGAGCATGAGATACCAGAAATTGATTTTTTTGCCATAGATGAATTTTATAAGCTATCTATTTCGAATGATGGGGGTCGTGCAACACAACTGAATCAAGCATTGCTCAAGCTTACAAACTCCGGAGCACAATTTTACATGCTTGGGCCATCAATACGAGCAATCCCTGACATCGTCAAAGAGAAACTTGACTGTGCATTTTTGATAGAGGACTTTGAAACTGTTGCTATTGAGCTGCATCTCGTTTCCAAAAAACCGAACAGGGAAGAGGCGTTAGCTAATCTACTCGATACGCTGGAAGGGCAAACGATGATATACTGTCAGTCACCTGCCAGTACAAGAAAGGTCCTAAAGAGATACCTTGAAAATCGATCAATCGAGCTATCACAGGATGAGGAAATAATTGAAGCAGCAAGGTGGACGGCAGAACATTACCATGATGAATGGCTAGTTTCGATCGCACTACAACACGGCATTGGGATACATCATGGCCGACTTCCTCGCTCTCTGGGGCGATTTATGGTCAGAGCGTTTGAAGAGGGAAAGCTCAAGGTTCTCCTCTGTACCTCAACGCTGATTGAAGGCGTTAATACCGCAGCTAAAAATGTCATCGTTTATGATAACAAGCTTGATAAAAAGTCTTTGGACTTCTTTACATTCAATAACATTCGGGGACGCTCTGGACGCATGTTTAGGCATTTCATTGGCCATGTGTACGTCTTTGAAACACCACCCCAAGAAGATTTACCATTTGTGGATATGCCGGTTTTAAATCCAACTGAAACAACACCTAGCAGTTTGCTGATTCAACTTCCTGCTGCTGATATCCCTGAATCACTTAAAGTTAAAGTCGGAAAGCTTATAAATCAGGATACCTTACCTATTTCTTTGTTAAAGCACCTATCTGGAGTTGAGCCGGAATTTTTGCTCGACACGGCTACATATTTGCTGGGTTTGAATGTTCAAGAGCTTAGCAGATGTTCATGGTCATCTCGCCCACAATATGAAGACATTCAGTTTTCCTCGGATATTATTTGGGAAAAATTGGGAGGTGCTGCCTCAGCACGGCAAAGCACAGTGCTTAGCTCTAACATGATGACTTTTTGGATTTGGGACTTATACAAATCCCGGAGTGTATCTTTGTTCCGAAAGAATACAATCCAAAACCAAATAAACCGTGGTGTGTCACCTGACGATGCTGTGGAAAATGTCCTCGCTTTCCTTAGGGGATGGGCTTCATTTAATTACCCCAAATACCTGACTGTATTAAGCGATGTCACTAATTACGTTTTAACTAAGAGAGGCTTAAACGGATGTAACTATTCTCAGTTTGCTGCATCCATTGAGCACCTGTTTCAACCCAGCTCATTTTCTTCACTTGAAGAGTATGGGCTTCCAACTGAAATATCTGAAAAGCTCTTGGCAAGCAGATTATTTGGCAAGGATGATGATTTGGAAGCGGTTGTTAATAATCTTCGAAAGCGTGAATTGAGCAGCTTTGCAGATGGTATTTTTGAACTACGAGTAATTGAAGATTTCCAAAAAGG
>CAJBRY010000533.1 GCA_903958085.1 uncultured Geobacteraceae bacterium | reverse complement strand
TCGGCTGGAAGAGTCCACCAGCGGTCTTCAATTTCGCTTGAATGAATCCCGATAATTTCACCTGGACGCTGACCAGTAACAAGAATCAACTTTAACGCTCGCTTTATACTGTAGCTCATCTTTGCATTATCAAGATTTTTCCATAACTCTCTAATCTCTACAAATGACAAATTCCGTTCACGCACCTTTGCAGGTGCTGGTGCGTCCAAACCCATGAAAGGGTTTATCTCAACAACACAACGTTTAACAGCATATGAAAACAGCTTGCGGACATATGCAAGTGTTCGATTTGCCATTATAGGAGCTCGCTTCTCTATCTCATCAAGAAGGGGGAAAATGTCACGACGAATAATATCATTCATTTTCCTTTTACCCCAACTTGGCACAATTGAGGCATTAAGGGCTCGTTCTATCTCTTTCCAGCCCTTGTTGTGTTTCTTTGCATAGTTCTCAATATATTCCCGCACAAAGTCAGCAACTGAAGGTTTGAGTTTACGGTCAAGTGCTACCTGCTCAAGCTCCACTAAAGGGTCAATTCCGTTTTTCACCTTCTTCTTCACAGCCTCAAATTTGTCCCTTGCAGTCTCAAGATTAACATCAGGATATGAGCCTAGATGTATTTCACGACGTTTACCATCAAAGGAATACAGGTAATGCCAAGTTTTACTGCTAGTTGGCATAACTCGTACAGTAAATCCATTCCCCTCTGAACGAGTGTATTTCAATGGTTTCGGCTTTAAGTTTTTAATCATGGCATCAGTGAAAACAATTTTCTTTTTGCTCAAAGCATCCACCTCCACTACATTTTAATACAGCACTACTGGTCTTTCTGTATTATTGCTGTATTAAATATCTGTGTTAGAGTGATTTTAACTGAAATAACCTGAAAGCAAAATATTATTTAAATACCTGATAGTCAAGCTATTATTCAGTGTAAAAGTGAAGAATTTGAAAGGGAATGAATGCGGGTGAATTCGTATACTTACTTGACTCGAAATCAGGTGTACGGCAACGTACCTAGGGTTCGAATCCCTATCTCTCCGCCACTAAAGTAATCCGGCATAGTCCGGTGTAGTCCTAAAGCCCTTGATAAATCAGGGGCTTTTCTTTTTGCCTTGCCTTATGTTGTCCAGATTGATACCCTGAAATCCAGCCGTTTTCGGGGTACATCACCCGCCAATATACCCCGAAAGCAAATCAAGTACCCCCAAATCCATAAGAACACCCATAAAAGGAGGGAAACCCCCATGCCTAAGCAGATTGCACCACTCTCTGCAACAGCAGTACAAAATGCAAAACCAAAAGCCAAAGATTATAAGATGTTTGACGGACAAGGCTTGTTTTTATCGGTTACACGTACAGGCGGCAAGCTATGGCGTATGAAATATTATTTTCACGGAAAAGAAGGACTGCTTTCCTTTGGTGCTTTTCCTGCTATAACGGTTGCCGACGCAAGACAACGCCGTGATGAGGCAAAAAAACTACTCGCTAATGGAGTTGACCCCAAGGAAACCAAGAAGGCTCTAAAGGCTGCACAGCTCGACTGTAATGCAAACAGCTTTGAGGTGATTGCCCGTGAATGGCATACAAAATTTGCTCCTACTTGGTCAGACTCTCATGCTTATTGGGTCTTACGGCGACTAGAGCAATATGTTTTCCCCGATATTGGTACTAGACCTATTTCTGAATTGAGAGGCATTGACATACTAAGGGTACTAAACAGAATTGAAAAAGTAGCACTTGAAACAGCACACCGGGTTAAGTTCATGATAGGTCAAATTTTCCGATATGCTGTAGGATCAGGGAGAGCTGAGCGTGACTGGACTGCTGACCTGAAAGGACAGCTACAACCACGGAGTCAAAAGCACCATCCTGCTATTACAGATACAACAGAGGTCGCTGGCTTGATGAGAGCTATTGACACTTTTACCGGCACCTACCCCGTTAAGTGTGCGTTACAGTTATCACCGCTTGTATTCCTAAGACCGGGGGAGTTGAGAAAAGCAGAGTGGTCTGAATTCGATCTTGATGCAGCGGAGTGGAACATTCCTATCGAGAGATTGAAATTGAAAAAGAGAATTAAGGAAGAAAGAAAGGGTGAAAAGCATCTGGTTCCACTGGCAAAACAGGCTGTAGCAATTCTAACTGATTTGAAAGCTCTTACAGGCAGTGGTAAATATGTTTTCCCCGGTGCTCGTACCACCCAAAAACCTATGAGTGATATGGCTATTAACGCAGCCCTTGCACGCATGGGGTATAAAGGCGAAATGACAGCACACGGGTTTAGAGCAACAGCCCGTACCATTCTTGATGATGTTGAGGAACTTAGCATTTCTCCTGATATTATTGAACACCAGCTTGCCCATGCTGTAAAAGATCCAAATGGCCGGGCTTACAATAGGACAAGCAAACTCCCTCAGCGTAGGAAGATGATGCAACGCTGGGCGGATTACTTGGATGAACTGAAGGCCGGAGCAAAGGTCATTCCTATAAATAATGCAGCATAATTACATTTATTGACAAACCCATCAACCTAAGCTACTAATTTATATAAGTTTTTGTTGACACGACATATAAAGTCGTTTATACTCCACCTACAATTTAATATTACCGGGTTGCTTAACAGACCCCAGAGGCAGGGATGCGAAAAAAACACGCTACCCTTGTATCTGGGGTCTTTGCGTTTCTAGGAGTTTACATGAAGATGTTACGTATGAAACAAGTCCTTGAAATTGTGCCGGTGAGCAAGAGCACCGTTTGGCAATGGGTGAAGGATGGCAAATTTCCAGTTCCCTCCAGATGGGGTAATCGTTGCACCGTTTGGAGTTTAGATGAAATACATAAATTCATGGAAGACGCTGCTAAGTAATTAGCATGTGTTAAACATCTGTCTGTGGGCGGCTCAATACGTTGGCACAGATAGCGTTGTAACTTGTCGTTACCAAGAACCGGACACAGCGACACCGTGGGGCAAATTTAGAGCGGGTCCGGGGCGGTCTTGCAGGCCGTGACAGTCTGATAGATCCAGTTACCACTGCAAGGGGTGTAGCTGGCCTAGGGACCACCATAGGTTTACTAGGAGCCACTCACCCTGAAATACATATTTTTGGGTAGGGGGGCTTATTCCTGGCATGACCACCAAAACCCGCTGATGGTAGGGTTAGAACAGCATAGGGAAAAACTTCGGGGTTTGGGAGATGTAGAAGATGATAGAGACAATAACCCTTATGTTTAAGAGTATTAAACTAATACTTATTACCCTACCTATACCCAAAATATGGAATGCAATTAATTGCACTACATATAACCAGAGTACCATTGCAGTTAATTGCAAATAATGTATTTCACGTTGCCCCGCAATCGGAGGTGTTATGAGTAAAGATGACTCACAGAATAGCAGCATAGCAAAGGCTCAGGCAGCATCAAAGGCTGAAGACCATGATAAGTTTGCCCGTATCCGTAATCTGCCTGAAGAGCAGTACAAACTGGTTGTAGCTATGTTAAAGGCACATTCCCCTTACATGATAGCCAAGACCATACAGCAGGACTGGCAACAATGCCTTGACGTAACGCAACTGACCTTGGCACACCAGCTAGACAGGTTCAGAGCTGCCACAATTCCCCTAGAACAGTTGATAAACCCCTACGTCATTGCCAAGATCACAGAGCAAGTACGACGTAATGTGAACGTGATAAGTGAGATGTCGAGTCTGATTGATCTACAGCAAGAGCGGTTACGGCAAGTCAGGTTACTAGAGCTTGAAGGTGGTGCCCTGCTTCCATCCGTGGATAAACAGACTGCGATTCTCGCAAGGCTCTTGAAAAACTATGGAGACATTGCCTATAAAACGGGTCTGGTAAATCATTTCGTTGCCGACTTCAGGAAGCTGGTTGAATCAGAGGAAGAGGAGCACATGTTCTCACTACGCAAACTTTACTTCAACCAGTTCAGAAGCATGTTTCTTGAAGACCCCTCCACCTTTCAGGAAAGAATGTTGGCCTTGTTATTCCATTTCTAAATCAAATATGATATAAATACCTCATTCCCCTATCCGGAGGCGAGGTATGGCACGTAGAGCAGGTGGTCACCAGTTTCTTGAAAAGGCAAAAGAGCTTTTGGTCAGCGCCAAGACGGCAAAAGAAGTTA
>CAJBRY010000532.1 GCA_903958085.1 uncultured Geobacteraceae bacterium | reverse complement strand
TACCCTCGATGGCATCAGCTTCAGCCATTCGGAATGCATCTGCATTGGTTGAAACGGTCTGTTTGATAAATTCTATGCGTCTGCCAATTATGGCACCGTTCAGCTGTAGTCTAATTTCCTCCGGATCGACAGTATCTGGTGAGAAAACAAGTCGATAACCACGGGATGGAACCGCTTCAACATTATATCCGCTATTTCTTAACGCGCTGATATGTTTCCATACGGCAGTACGGGATACGCCAAGCTCTTTGCTAATATGCTCACCAGAAACATAGCCGCCTATGGTTCGAAACAGGCGCAATATTGAAGCGGCTTTTTGATGCATCGTTTCTTTCAGGATGTAAAAAGTCTAATCGAGAAGCATTGAAATGTCCATTGCCCGTGGCGAATGTGTCAATGCACCGACTGAAATGATGTCAACGCCCGTTTCCGCAATGGACCGGACGCGATCCAGATTAACCCCTCCCGAGGCTTCAACCTCAGCTCGGCCGGCTATTGTGACAACTGCACTCCGCATATCTTCAAGGGTCATATTATCGAGCATTATGATGTCTGCACCGGCTGAAATAGCCTCATCAACCTGAGCAAGTGTTTCCGTTTCAACCTCAATCTTTAAAGTATGAGGAATATAGGCTTTTGCGCGGCTAATTGCCTCGGTGATGCCTCCGGCAGCAACTATGTGATTTTCTTTAATCAGAACACCATCGTATAGGCCGGTGCGGTGATTGATACCGCCGCCCACACGCACGGCATATTTTTCAAGCTGTCTGAGTCCAGGGGTTGTTTTCCTGGTATCAACAATACGAGCCCCGGTGCCGGCTACAGCTTCGACAAAACTGGCAGTGAGAGTTGCTATGCCGCACATTCTCTGAAGAAGGTTTAGCGCTACACGCTCACCCATCAAAAGATGTGAAGCCTCACCATGCAAAGTGGCCAAAATGGTTCCTGCGGCTGCTTTATCGCCGTCACTGATGGAGTTGTTAAAGCGGGTTGCCGGGTCAAGTATGCTGAATACTCGTGCAGCTGTGGAAAGACCTGCCACGACCAAACTCTCTTTTGCAATCAATCTCGCCGAGGCGGGTCGACTTCCGACTACAACTGCCATAGTGGTTATGTCGCCGGTATGAATATCTTCAAGGAGAGCCTGTTCAATCAGGCGATCAATCATTATCATTTATGTTCACCGGGTAAACGAAATAGATTTTCATCAACTTGGAGTTTATAAGGAACAGTAGCCGCATTTCTCTCTGATTATCAGTTCTTCTCTAACTAATCACTCATCATTTCGAGACTGAAGTTTTTGACTTCCACCAACTTATCTTCAATCTCTTCTACGAGTTCCGCCAAAGTTTGCTGGTTTAGTTTCAGGATATCCCAGGCAATTTTCTGAATAGGCGGCACATACTTGTCGCCGCTATTTCCAAAACCGCTTGCCTTGATCAGCGCATCAGCAATATGAACTACCGCAGTCTTGACACGATGATTTTCGGACTTTGCCACATCATGATGGAAAGCAATTGGTTCGCTCAATTTATCTGGTAGAAACCAGCTCTTCGATAGCCAGCCGCCAACTTCTGCATGATCTGTATCAATTAGTTCCCGTTCCGCCTCCAAAATATATACCTGTCGGTCGATAACCAGTTTAAGAATTCTTTCTTCAGCTTCTTTGCATTTAAGTTTGATAATAACCTTACCAATATCATGAAGCAGTCCGGCACGTTTGGCACGTTTGGGGTTAAGACCAAGTTCTGCGGCCATAATGGCGCAAAGATTGGCAGTTTCGCGGGAGTGCTGTAATAAATTTTGTCCGTAAGATGAACGGTATTTCATACGACCAACCATTCTGATTAACTCAGGATGTAAACCGTGTATTCCTAAATCGATTACGGTACGTTCACCGGTTTCGATAATTTCTTCTTCT
>CAJBRY010000531.1 GCA_903958085.1 uncultured Geobacteraceae bacterium | reverse complement strand
TTTTATATGAAATTTATACATTATCAACATACTGCATACGTATTTGACGAATTTTACCTATGAAGGGCCAGAGGCTGACAGCAATTTTAAACTCCTGCCAGATAAAAATCGGCCGTTTGTATTATTGGATGCGACGCATTTGCTTGTTAATGGTAGAGTCGTTGGGGCGTACACACTCAAACATATCCTGCAACGCTGTGTTAGCTACGATGTTTTACATGCCGAATTCGCACCACTTTTCTCGTTATTTCGATCTACCCTGAGGCAATCTGCATTTATTCGGAAATTGTGGAATTCTGTATTCAGTTCTTAGGACGCAATTCGCCTCCCGTGTGTTTTGCATACTGTTCAGTTTTCAAAGGAATAATTTTTGTGTCCAATTATCAATTGTCGACATCCGTGGCATTCCTGATTTTCAATCGCCCCGATACGACCGTCAGAGTTTTTGAAGAGATCAGGAGAGTCCGACCGTCAAAGTTGCTGGTCGTGGCAGATGGGCCACGCGCGGACAGGCCGGGTGAGTCTGATAAGTGCCAAGCTGTAAGAGCGGTTATTGATACGGTCGATTGGCCTTGTGAGGTTCTGAAAAATTATTCCGAAGTGAATCTTGGTTGCAAGATGCGGGTTTCCAGCGGGCTGGACTGGGTGTTTGAGCAGGTTGAGGAGGCGATTATCCTGGAGGACGATTGTTTGCCCGATCAGTCTTTTTTCCCATTTTGCGATGAACTGCTGGAACGTTATCGGGATGACGAACGAGTGATAATGATTAGTGGAGATAATTTCCAGGATGGAAACTGGACGACAGAAGAGAGTTATTATTTTTCTCGCTATACCCATATTTGGGGATGGGCAAGCTGGAGAAGGGCCTGGCGCAACTACGATGTAGAAATGAAAGAATGGCCGATTCAGAAAAAAAACGGCCTGCTTAAAAAGGTTTTCCCAGATTCGATTATTTCACGCTATCGTTGGAAAAGGATTTTCGATAGTGTTTATGATGGGTCGATTGATACGTGGGACTATCAATGGCTTTTAGCTTGCTGGAAACAGGGTGGTTTGAGTTGTTTACCTAAAAGCAATCTGATTTCAAACATCGGTTTTGGGCCGGAGGCGACACACACATCATCAACAGAATCCGGCGGTGTAGCAAGAATGACTGTTGTGCCTATAGTTTTCCCCCTACGTCATGTTGGCAACGTCGAGCGTGCAATTTTGCCTGATTTATTTACTGAAACCAAGATATATGGGAGCAATTATTTTTGCTTGATCCGTAGTATTATTGGTAGGGTCGTGAGGCTTTCATTTTAAAGCGTTCAATCTAAGGCTTGTGTAACCCAATGAACTGTAAAATATGTAACAGTCCGACTTTTTCGATGGCTCATGCTCCTGTCCTTGGAAAATTTCCGGTGGAGTTCTTTCATTGTTACCGGTGTGGGTTTGTTCAAACAGAAACACCCTACTGGCTGTCGGAAGCCTATTCGGAAGCCATTGCTGCATGTGATGTAGGTTTGGTCGATAGAAACATATCATTGTATCGAGTGACTCAAGCAATCATCAGCACCCTGTTTGATCCAAGCGGCCAATTTTTGGATTGGGGAGGCGGATTTGGACTGTTCGTCAGGCTAATGCGAAATGAAGGGTTTGATTTCTTTCGATATGATAAATATTGCCCAAATATTTTTTCAAAAGGATTGGATATTGATCTTGCGGAAGTAAATCTTGAATTCGGGATGATCACTGCCTTTGAAGTATTTGAACACCTGGAAAATCCGATGGATGAGCTAAATAGCATGTTAAGTTTTTCCAATACAGTTCTTTTCAGTACACTCTTGATTTCTGATGACCCGCCGCCCGTGGATAAGTGGTGGTATTATGCGCTTGAGACTGGTCAACATATTGCCTTTTATACACTGAAATCCCTGCAAATTATGGGCCGAGAATTCGGGATGAATTTGTATTCAAACGGCAGTGGCCTTCATATGCTCACAGTTAAACGGTTTCCTAATATTTTCTTCAAAATGATCGCAAAACAGAAGGTCGCTAGTTTGCTTCACTTGTTTACTAAAAGGAGATCTCTGATAGGTGAGGACTATAAGCGATTAACCGGCAAGACAATTGAGTAAGAGGATTTCAGTGATAAAATGAAACGGGCGATGATCTGCGGAATATCCGGCCAGGACGGCGCATATCTGGCAAAACTGCTTCTCAATGAAGGGTATGAAGTTATTGGTACATCCCGCGATGCGCAGATGTCAAGTTTTCATAACCTGGAGAGGCTCGGAATTCGCCACCAGATAACGCTAGAGTCTATGGCCTTGAACGACTTCCGAAGCGTTTTACAGGCCATAACCAGATATTGCCCCGATGAAATCTACAATCTTGCAGGGCAAAGCTCGGTTGGTCTCTCTTTTGATCAGCCTGTTGAAACACTTGAAAGTATCAGTTTCGGTACGCTGAACCTTATAGAGGCCATTCGGTTTACCGCGATGCCGATAAAGTTCTACAATGCCTGTTCGAGCGAGTGCTTTGGAAACAGTGTTAATGAGCCTGCTGATGAAACAACACCGTTTCGACCAAGAAGCCCGTACGCGGTGGCCAAGGCCGCTGCTTTTTGGGAAGTGTCTAATTATCGAGAAGCCTATGGTCTTTTTGCATGTTCAGGAATTTTGTTTAACCACGAATCCCCTCTGAGACCCGAACGATTTGTAACGCAAAAGATCGTTTCTGCTGCTTATCGTATTTCAGCCGGCAGCAGCGAAAAACTCCACCTCGGCAATATGTCCATTCAAAGGGACTGGGGCTGGGCACCGGAGTACGTTATGGCAATGTATTTGATGCTTCAGCAGGAGCAACCGGACGACTATGTGATAGCAACGGGAGAGACCCATAAGCTGCAAGATTTCGTTGCAGAAACTTTTGCCTGTTTCCACCTGGATTGGAGTGAACATGTGGTTATCAGTCAGGCGTTGATGCGACCGACAGATATCATGATAAGTAAAGGTAATCCCCAAAAAGCGATACAAAAATTAAATTGGCAGGCTGAATATAGGCTAAAAGACATTGTTCAAATGATGGCGCTGGCCTACAGGGCGTGAGAAATCCCTCGGCATTTTCAAGCGATCCGGGGTCTATGCCTCAATAGTGAGAGAATCGCCTCTGTTGAATTGGTGATAACATTGCAAATTTTGCCGAAATGATCGGAGAAAAACACAAATAATGTTAAATGTAGTTTATGATTACCAGGTTTTCTACTGTCAGAGATATGGAGGCATATCAAGATATTTTTATGAACTTGCTACAAAACTGAGGAACCATGATGAAATAACCCCCCTGATATTCGCACCCGTCCATATGAATCAATATTTGCTGAATTGCCCGCCAGGCTTGGTGCTGGGGAAGTATCTTCCATTTATTCCAAAAATGTCAAGACCAAGAAATTGGTTCAATGCAGCGCTATCCTCTCTCTATTTTAGAAGCACCTTTAAGAGGTTGTCCCCATCGATTGTTCATGAAACGTATTATTCTACAGTAAAACTGGCGTCTGCAAATACAAAAACCATACTGACCGTCTACGATATGATTCACGAAAAATTTGCATCTCTTTTCCGACATGGGGACAGAACAGCTTTTGTAAAAGCTTCCGCCATAAAACGAGCCGACCAGGTTATCTGCAT
>CAJBRY010000530.1 GCA_903958085.1 uncultured Geobacteraceae bacterium | reverse complement strand
TAGTGTCTGTTAGTGGTGAAGTCTTTTTAACATGAACTTAAGATTTCTTAACCTGTCGATCAGTGGTCACTTTTCAACAACCTGCCAATGTCCGCCTTTGTCCGGGCCTATGCGTTTTATTTCTCCTGATTTCTTCAGATTGCCCAGATTCTTTTCTATACCCGCAGTAGACATGTCAAGTTTCTTGGCTATTTCGCCAATGGTCATTCCTGGGCTATGAAAA
This sequence comes from uncultured Geobacteraceae bacterium, assembly GCA_903958085.1. Lineage (GTDB taxonomy): Bacteria > Desulfobacterota > Desulfuromonadia > Geobacterales > Pseudopelobacteraceae > JACRCG01. The sequence continues at coordinate 1,527 of CAJBRY010000530.1, read as the reverse complement.
ATCAAGTTCAGTATTTTCTCCCTACTTTTCTCCCTACTTTTCTCCCTACTTTTCTCTTTAGTATTATCCTGGGTTATATCCGGCCTATGGAAAATCACGAGAAACCCTGTTTTGATTGGCTGGAATTCCACTTTAACTTCTGCTGCATGACAGGCATCGTAAATGCGTTTGAGGCCAGAGCCCCAGCGTTCAATGTCGCTTGTGAGGAAAAGCGCGTTTGCGATTCTCGGGTTGCGAAGTACGCTACGTTCTCTACCTTTAATAAAGTCAGCAGGCGAGCAGTCATCCGGAAACCTGCCAGGATTGTAGATCTCTATCCTATTTTTAAAGATTGCGATTTCATTGCCCTTTTCGTTGGCAAAATCACGATGTTATGCCAAGGAAAATATTATGCAAAGTAACTGCTAAAACAATCTGATTATCAGCACAATCCCCTGCCTTTTGCTTTACATAAGCAATGTTACCTTCGAACAAATCAACACGAAGGAGGTAACATGAAATTAAACGAACTAGAACCCACAATGCTTGCGCTCTATCAGAGGATGGCAAGCGACAACTACAGTGACACAGTCATTGGAAACACAAAATGGATATTGAAGCATTTTCGGAAGTACTGCATTTCAAACCGGATCGAGATTATTACAGTACCAGTCATGGTTAAGTTTTTACATGAGAAATACGATATTGATTATTATAACACAATTACAGGAATGCAGACCGTATTAAGGAGACCTCTGCTCATCCTCATGGAGTTCTATGGCAGTGGCAACTATTGCAAAACTCATCAGCGTGGCTCTACCACGGAAATTCCTCTTATTTACAAAGAGTTTTTTCTGAAATACAGGGATTTTGTGAATGAGATGGATGTTTGTATTGAATCCAAGAAACGCAAGCTTTGGATTATGACCAACTATCTGCGTTATATGGAGGAAAAAGGTATTGTTCAGACAATTGACATTAAGATCAATGATGCCCATAATTATCTGAATTCACTTGCTGGTTTTGTCCCGGCTACCAAAAGGACTATTGCGACAGTACTCCGTGAAAGTTACGACTGGATGTATCATGAAAAAATGATAGACTTTTCGGGACGTCAAGCATTCCCATTAATCCGTAAAGACCCCAGAAACAAGTTGCTCTCCTACTATTCAAAAGAGGAAAGGAAAAGACAAAGAGACCGTTGACAGTGCCTTTAGTGGATGAAGTAAAATACCCCCTTATTGACTATATTAAAAATGCCCGACATGACAGTGAAGACAAAGAGTATGTCCTTATTACATCCTATGCGCCGTACACTAGGTTTCATAACACTTCTTCCATTTTCAGAATCGTCACCAGATGTATGGAAATGGCAGGGATCCAGTATGAAGGCAGGCATCACGGACCTCATGCGCTAAGACACAGCCTGGCAACAAGCCTGATGAATGAAAATGTCCCCTTAAGTGCCATATCGAATATCATGGGCCATTCAAGTACTCGCACTACTGAAATATATCTCACGGTTGATGAAACCAATTTGAAAGAACT
>CAJBRY010000529.1 GCA_903958085.1 uncultured Geobacteraceae bacterium | reverse complement strand
GGTAGTTTGCTGTATTTGACGAATTCATCACGGCAGTTATCGCAGAAACAACCCATGCCGGTATACATATATGGTTCCCAGTTCCCCCATAATCCGTCAGCACCCTTGAGGTTGGTTTCCAGATAAGGCATTACCGAATTTCTGAAGTACTCGCTTTCAGTGTAAATTGCCACAGGACAAGTGCCGCTGTTAACATCGGCACGATCACTTTTGCCAAGGAGTTTAAACTTGGCATATTCGGGTTTATCCTTCGGTTCTCCAATACGGTAACCGTTGGCAACATAATAGAGCTCCGGGGTAATTAGTTTTATGCCGTTGCGGCGATAGATGGCGCTCATTTCAGTGTCAGGCTTCGAGACGATCCATGCGGCGCCTGTATCTCCGACAAAACGGCCCAGAAGCTCCTTGTTTTCAGTGCCTGAAAAATCCATATAACGTCCGCCAATGTAAAAACCGTTCATGAAGATATCCGGTTTTGCGGAAAGCCTTATGGACGGAATCACTTTCAGATGGAAACTTTCTTTACCGGTAAGCTGTTTGTCATTGTCGGAAACCCAGTAGAACCCGTCCCGTAATACTGTATCCGGCGCAGCACTTGTGAAGACAAGAAGCGAATGCACCAGATACTTATCATAATCCTCAACTTGCAATGGCCTTTCACGAGCAGAGCTGAGATCTATTTTGTGAAGCCTGTAGGGCTTGCCGTCAATAGTTTTTGCTTCCGAAGAAATAATCTTTAATCCGTCTCTGACGGCTTTCACCTCCACGGCTTCGGGCAACTCAACGGAAAGTACGGGTTGTTTGAGTTTTATTTTGTCTTTAGGAAGATTTCGACGCCAGGCGAAAGTCATGACGGCCGGGTCATTTTGTGACAGGCAGAAAGTGTTGTCCAGAAATGTCATAGGTGCCAGGCACACCGAAAGGGGCGTGTCCTGGGCATCTCTCCGCAATTGAACATCGGCGAAATATATTTCAGCCGTACCGTCAATGCGAAGTTTCAAATCAATCCACGTGGTATTTGCAGGAACTTCGAAATCCGCAGTGAATTGCTGCCAATCCTGTTTGGGGTTGGGAAAGCTGATGCTGGCAAGCTTACCTGTTTCGGCACCTTTGGAAGGTGTTTTTCCGGAGTTGTCCTTGAACTCCATAATCACATAACAGGAGGTGGCGAATTTACCAAAGGCCGCGCCTTTGTATCTGAAATTGATGTTGCAGAGACCGCCTGCCGTATCCGGCATTTTAACAATTTGCCGCCATGCGGCTACAATGCCTTCTTCCAATTCCATAGGGTTTTTGATGTATGCGGCTTTTTTGCCTTCCGGCAGATCGGTTATTTTATAAACAACTGAAGCTGTTATCTGTTTCTGCAGTTCAGTGGCCGCATCTCGGATATGCGCATACGGCACGATTGTAATCCAGTTCCCATAAGGCAAATCAGTTTTTTCTTTTGAAAAATCGGGATTTCCAACAAGATTCTCCGCAGTGCTTTTCGGCTGGTTTTTGAAGCGCTGCTCGGATATTTTCTGAAAGTTAAAAGTCACGCCTCCAGATTCGAATTCATCCGCCATGATTCCTGACGAAAATAAAAATGCCAGAAGACCGGCAGCAATAAATCTGTTCCATTTCAAAACCATCGAATTTCTCCTAGTTTATTTTACAATTCTATGTTTTAAGCGCAAATCAGTGTTTTCTGAAAAAGTTTTTCGGGTCAGCAGTGGCATCGTTGGCAGCAGGGATTTGATAGAAGCCCAGCCACTCCAGATGTCCGTCTACAAAGACCACATTGGCTCCTTTATTGTGCCGGAGCGCCATCACACCTCGGGCAGAGACAGTATTGCCGCCACCGAGATCAGTTGTGTTCTGCCAGT
>CAJBRY010000528.1 GCA_903958085.1 uncultured Geobacteraceae bacterium | reverse complement strand
GTTCCACTGACCTTTATAAACTGATCCTGTTGACGATGTATATGTTCCTTTACCATCCGGCAGACCCTTTACAAATTGTCCTTCATAACGGTCTGCTCCCTGGGATATTCCCTTCCCGTTGGCCAGTCCGTTTTTACACTGACCGGTATATGTTCCGGAGATCTCCGGAAGTAAAACCTTGCATTCACTTTCCTGTGCAAAAACTCTGATTCCTGAAAAAAGAACCACGATCATTAATACTCCTGTAAGAGATTTTTTTAAGTTTTTCATTATACCTGTTTTGATTAAATATACCTTTCCCTGCATTGCATTATCAAATGAACATTTAAAACTGATGATTTATTTACTGAAATCCGTGTTCGCCGGATAGTCGCAAATAACTGATTTTTTGCTCTTTGCCTGAATAAGAATTTACCTGTTAAAATCCTTCTGAAACCAAGTACCATCAATTATTGCAACAAGTAAAATTACATAGGTTTTAAATGAAAAAGAAAGGAATGCCGTTTTAAAATTATATGAGTATCCGAAATCAATATTATTCTAAGAAAAATAGATTATTAGATCCCTAGCAAACGGGGTGACAGTGAATAACACTTTGTCAGCTCCAACGGAGCGTGATAAAAGTCAGGGAAAAACTTACTTTCTATTCCAAAAGTATGACGCCCTTTCAGGGCTCGACTTTTATCGGGTAGTCTACTACCACCGGTTGCACCGGCGGTTATTCATTTTAAGCCACTCCGTGGCTTAAAATATTTAGTGTAAGATTCTATTTCCAATTTTACAAGTATCTGATAATAAATGTTGTAATTAGTAATGGATCCGTCGACAGGCGGTGGAAGGAGGAATCTCAGCTCACATAGAATAACCAAAGACCTTAATCGCATTGTTCCGGATAATCCGTGAAATTTAAATGCGCTGAGCCTGGCCTTGAGTTCAGAAATATTTAAATTATGATGAAAAAATCATATATTTATGGCTGAAAGTATCATATTATAAAACCCGTATTATACACCCAATCAGATGAGAAAACCTTACCTGTGGATCTTTTTCCTTCTTGCAACAACCTTTTGCACGAAGAAAGGCACGGAAAAGAGCGACTGGCTTATTGACGGGCCTTCCTATAAAACAGAAGTGGCAGAAAAGAACGGATATGTTACAATATCCAACGGACTTATTTCCAGAACATTCAGTTTGTCGCCCGATGGTGCCACAACCGGGTTCACAAACATGATGACAGGCAATGAGCTTATCAGAGCAGTTAAGCCTGAGGCAATACTGAAAATAGATGGCAGCACAATAAGTGTAGGAGGCCTGACAGGACAACCTGTAAAAAACTATCTTGCAGAAGAGTTGATAGCCTCTTTGAAAGCCGATTCTCTTTCACCTGTTAAGCTGGAAGGCTACGATACAGGTAATACAGTTGCCCGTTTTGAGTGGAAAAAAAGAGCTGAATGGATGGTCAGGGATATGCCATGGCCACCTCCCGGAAAGAGAATTAATTTCACCTATATCCCAAAAGAAAACACCACCGTTTCGGG
>CAJBRY010000527.1 GCA_903958085.1 uncultured Geobacteraceae bacterium | reverse complement strand
GTAAGATCGCTTGTGAGTCGACTGCCGATGTCTGTCACGGTGCTGCATGGTATTTCGCTACTCTTTTTGGTGGCTCTTACAGACTTGCCAATGCTGGCGATCTATCCAATTCTTTCTACTTCGAGCACTTTGCTTGCTAATCATCTCCTGCTCTTGATGAGGTAGAGACCGGAGCCGGATGACTTCCTGAGTTGATCCTGTCTGATATGATGCTCAGTCAATGCTTTGATAATATTTTTGTTGTCAGTGTTCGGCAAAAATGGGATACTGCTTACAGAAGGCTCAATAGTGGTTGGATAATCAAGGCGATTGGTGCCCTGATGAAATGACAGCCACTCATGGGCCTTTTGTTTGTCATACCAGAATTTTTTTCCGCTTTTTATCCATTCAAAAATGGTTTCTGATTTTTTACCAAATATAGTTGCTACTTTTTCGACCACAGTATCTTTTCCTGCGTTTACGGTTTCAAGCCCAACTAGCGCATTACGTCCATTGATCTGTATAGTGGTTATGATGTCTTTATTTCCGTTGTCGTGTTCAAAAACCATTATAGGATTATTGACTGCTTCTGGCAGATCTTTCAGGTTTTCGTAAGTATACTCGTGGTCATCGTCACGACGGTTTTTGCGCCTGATTGTGGAACATTTTAGTGTGACCATGCTACCCGTGACACCGGCCTCTCTGAGTTTTGAGGATGGCTTGGTGACGTCCAGATACCTTCTGCTCTTCGGCAATGTATTATTGAAATACTGTTTCAGATCGTTCCTGAACTCATCTTCAATGCTGAATTTGCCTCCTTTTGTCCATTTCCCGTGCTTGTCTCTCGGTTCATCCGACACATCGTGTCCGCTTTTCCTCAGCAAAACAAGTCCAGCTTTCGCTGCTACCCTGCATGCCGACTCAAGTTCAACTATACTCTTCCGTAGTGCCAGTCCCATGATTCCTCCGTTTGCTATCCGCTACGCAGCAGGCGCAAAAAAGCCGCGTGATTCCAGTGTATGAAAAGTCACGCGGCTATTCAAACTATTTGCCTTTTGTTTAGGATCTGATCGACTTCGTCACTCTTTTCCACTCTTCCCGTATATTCTGGACTATTGGCGTGCTCTTGTTCAGTCTGCAGGCAGGCTCGGTCATACCGTTGAGCGATTCCGTCGGTATCAGATACTTGGTATTATCCAGATGATCTTTCGTCTGGTAGACGGCTCGCTTGAATTCCTCGAACGGCCATATACTCATGCTCCCCAAGAATCTCGGATCGTTATATGAAGCCTTGAATGCTCTTACCGCCTCGTCCGGTGAATTGAGGCCGACGAAACATTTATCTTCGTCACGTTTAGTGAAGTCAGGTGCTTTCATGGTATGAACGACGTATACTTCTCTTGCACTGTGATCTGGACCGACAAATACGTCAACGTGATCGCCGTCTGTTCCCTCTGTTCGCTTGATATAGCCATAGGGTAGTGACATTCGCGACATCCCTTGGCTATTGTCTTGCGGGTTGTACCATTGTCTTATTCTGCTCCTGCCGGTTTCGATGCTTATATCGAGGCCGTTGAAGTTTATGCTGCCATGGAGCTTGCGGGATTTGCGGAGCAGGAAGAGTTTCGAAATCAGTCTGTCCAGTTTTGTCATTGCGTACTCCTGTGACTTCTTGATGGCATCATGTTGTGGCGATGGCTTTACTTGATCAGGGAGGCGAATGGATTTGGTGAGATGGTCGTTGTGTGCAAGTATTTGTTGTGCTAATGTAATTATAGCCTGTCGTTGGGCCGATAGCTGGTCGAGTGCATCATTTTCGGCAAGTCCGGTCTTTGACGCGACAGGCTCTTTTATTTCTATGCCTTCTACATCTGCGTTATAAATCCAATCTCCGTTTGAATCCTCTTGAACTGTGATTACTGCTACTATCGGTTTATCGCCCACTTTCGCTAACAATCCTAGTTTATGATATGCAATTTTGTTCGGGTCGCTGTCTTTTCTTGCGTCAGGTAGTTCCGATCTTAAATATATCGAGTCCCGTAATACATATTCCAGATTTTCGAGCAGTGCCCATTTTCTTGCATCTGCGGTAAAGTTCTTGAAGTGTGTTAACCCGCCTACGCTTACTTTAATCCTGCAATCCATTGACGTATTTATGAGAGGGTTTTGCTCGGTATACCTATTATTAAAATTATTGCTTATCTGTTGAATCGCACGGTGTTTGTCTGTACTTGTTACAGGTATGTTATGCGAGTAAGAAATTGTCATGACGCTAGAATCTGCGAGTTCATTGATTCGTTCTTCTGGGGAAGGAACAGGGTGCAATACCAGTTCTGGTTTCAACCACCATTTATGGTCTTTCGCTGCCGACGATCTTTGGAAGTAGTCGTGTATTCATGGCGGGACGCCGGATGATGAACGCCGTGCACAACGCAACCGCTTTGAACTCAAGCGAGAAGAAGTCGATGCTCTTGATATTTTGCTGTCATCAGAAATCGGCTGTGAAGGACTTGATTACCAGTTCTGCGACTGCATGGTTAATTACGACCTCCCCTGGAACCCGATGCGGATTGAACAGCGAATTGGCCGCATTGACCGTTATGGGCAAAAGAGTGACACGGTTGCAATTTACAACCTGATCACTCCCGGCACGGTAGACGCCGATATTTATTATCGCTGCCTGGATCGTATCGGAGTGTTCAAAGCCACCATTGGCGGCAATGAAGAAATTATTGGCAATCTGACATCCAAGATCAAGGCGGTTGCCGAAAACCTGACCATGACTGATGAAGAGCGGCAAGCCCGCTTGCAACAGATAGCTGATAATGAAATCAGAATACTTCAAGAACAGGCCGACCTTGAAGAAAAACAAGCTGATCTGTTCGGTTTGCGTCTGCCGGGCAAGAATGAAGAAGAGGTCAAATCAGCTGAAAGTTTCTGGCTTACTCCCGATTCATTACAACGTCTGGTTACAAAATATCTGGAGAAAGTTTCCGGAGGTCAACGCGACCATATTCTCGGAGATAAACCGCTTAAAACCTTGCGCCTGTCACAGGAGATGCGTGATTCCCTGCTAGCTGATTATCGTAAAATTGCACACAAAAGTTCATCACTTTACCGGGAATGGGAAAAATGGCTTAAAGGCGGTAATCAGCATCTTACTATTACGTTTGATGCGAAATGTGCTGCAGAGAATCGGGACGCCACTTTTATTACACCGATCCACCCGCTGGCATTGCAAGCCAGCCAAGCACATGCGCCGGAACAAAAACTTTGTACTATATTTCGCGTCAAGGATGATTCTCACCCATCGGGAACCTACCCTTTTACGGTGTACCAGTGGCAGAAAAAAGGGATTCGTGAAGATGTGGCCTTTATTCCGGTATGCGCGGATAGTGGCATTAGCGCGGCCTTTTTCTCACTATTGGAGCGGGGAGAAATGCTGAATGCTGACTCTGTTGCGATACCTGAACAATGCGTTTTTGATGATCTCGATAGCCATCACCATAGCCAATGGTTAGCCGCTCGTCTGGAACATGTTGCCCGTAACAACGAACTGCTATCATATAGGCGTGAAAGTCTGAAAACCAGTCATACTGCGCGTATGGTTGTATTAAATGGCAAGCTGGATAGTGCGAAAGACGCCAAGATCAAGCGGATGTACACGTCACAGGTTATCAGTGCAGAAGCGGATTATACGAGGCACATGACCGAATTGGAACAGGCTGGACAGCGGGCTGATATTGTCGCGCAGCCGGTGGCGTATGGGGTTGTGGTGGTGGAAGCGTAAGCTTTCAGCGAATAGGTTTGGGAAAGTTTGCTTGCCATGAGCCAGGCTCTCGCTTGAGATGCATGACGGCAACTATAAAAATATCGGTGTCATTATGCTGAAAGATGACTGCATAGGGAAAGCGATTGGCAAGACAGCGCCTGGTGCGCGATGAGAGTTTTGTCCACGCGGTTGGAAAATGATTGATACGATCAATGGTCTTCCGGATCTCCGCGGCAAATTCATAGCCAAGGCCGGCGCACTGCTCATTATAATAAGCAACGGCATCGCGCAATTCAACTTCGGCGGCGGGAAAGAAATGAACCGCTCTTGTGCGGGTCATTGATCAAGCCGGGCAAAGACTGATTCAGCCGGAATGGCAGAAAATTCGCCCCGTTCATATGCGTCAATCCGGCTTTCCGCTTCCGCTCCCCACAGTTGGTCAAGCCTGCTGCGGTCGGTGCTGTCAAAGCTGAAAAACAGTGCGTCAATCAGTTCTGCCCGCTCAATAGGCGGCAGTGTCAAAGCATCCGATAATACTTGTAGTTTAGTATGCATTGTTGGCTCCTCTGCATTACGTTGCATGTTTGCAACAGAGCATAACATGGTGAGCCTTGCGATGACAAATGGGAATTAATCCAGAAATATAACGAGGTCAAAATATGTCAAGTGATTACAAGGCTATTTCACAATATAACGAAGAGCAGCTTGGAAAGGACAGAAAGTCCCGGATGTCTCAAGTTGCCATGTATGCTGACTCCGCACACTTTATTTACGAACTGTTACAAAATGCTGATGATGCTGGTGCAACAACAATATCTTTTACCCTCAGCGACAAGCAACTTGTGATTGAACATGACGGGTCGCTATCGGATTAACAGTCAGCCTTTTGCTTTGTGGTATTTTCCTGATACGTGCAAAGGTAGACAATGAAACAACTTATAAATCGTCTGTTACTGGCAAAGTCGCTGTTGGTTCATGCACTAGTGATGATTCTGGCTACGGAACTGCACTGACCGTAGGAATTGCGGCTGGTTTGTTAGACGGAGCTTTAACCTCAGGTCACAAATCAGTATCTAATTCCACTTATAGCGACTACAGCGATGCGTATGAACCCTGCGAATGTGATTATGAGGATCACTGTTCGGATAGCTACGATTCATGCTCTGACAGCGGAGGATACGGTTCAGGAGAAGGTGGAAGCGAGTTTTGAACAAGCCCGACCTATTACACGGTCCTCCTATCGCAGGCTTGATTGCACCGCGAGAATATGCAAAGAAACTGGTTAGATCGATTTTGCAACCTGTTGTTTGTATAGTTAAAAAAATAAAGAAGGTAGAACATGTATAGATAATATTTTTGACGACTCACCAAAGTGTACCGCCTGCGGAGGCGATCTCTTAACACAGATGGGCGAATTGTCGGCTGTTTGGGATTAGATCAACGGTTCATCTGAGGTAAGTATTACAAAATAATTTGGAAGTGCTTATTATTACTACTGAAGCCTTTTGGAAGAGGTGTTATTTATGCGCGCTGAAGATGTTGATATTGTAGAGGATTTAATTGCTTTAAACTATATATCCAGGATTGAAAATAAGGGGAATAATTCTAATAAGAATCGTACTAATGCCGGATATGATTTAATTAAACAGTTAGTGGCTATCCATCATCTTGCATTATTGGCAAGATTTGTTAGATGTATGAAATCTGGTAAAAAAGATGGTTCAACCACTGACCGGTGGGCCAAGGATATTGACCAATTTTTAGCAAAAGCATGGGTACCCAAATGTGCCGAATTAAAAATAAATTTAGTTGGTTTAAATCACTACTGTCCGGTTAATAACTGAATAAATTCATCTG
>CAJBRY010000526.1 GCA_903958085.1 uncultured Geobacteraceae bacterium | reverse complement strand
TAACTTCTTTTGCCGTCTTGGCGCTGACCAAAAGCTCTTTTGCCTTTTCAAGAAACTGGTGACCACCTGCTCTACGTGCCATACCTCGCCTCCGGATAGGGGAATGAGGTATTTATATCATATTTGATTTAGAAATGGAATTATACCAAACCACCACTGGCTGTTGCACTTCAGACTTGAATCCGCCTGTATTATTTGTGCTCATTCAACAGTCGTTAACAAGCCGGCAAGAATTCTAAGAAAATTTCGGGTGAGAGCAGGGTGCAGATCGGTTCCGGACATACTAAGCATCATGCTGGAAATATCCATAAGAGGAACCGGTTCACGGTATGAACGCCTTGTTCGCAGAGCGTCAAAAAAGTCTGATATCATGGTCAGATGGCTGCAAAGGTTTTGCTGCCAATCTGATGGAACTTTTGGATAACCGCTGAGATTATATTTCATATGATGTTCGTAAGCAGTAATTACAGCAAGCCTTGGAACACCTGATGTTTCCAGTAGATGGCGGGCACCTTTTACAGGATGCTGTTTCATGATTTCAAATTCTTCTTTGCTCAGTTTTCCTTTATTAGTCAGAATTTCTTCAGGAACATATAGCTTGCCTATGTCGTGAAGCATGGCTGCAACGCCGATATCATTAAGCAGTTGCCCTTCTATACCAAGAGCCATCGCTTGGGCAAGATTAAGAACGCAGACATTGGTTGAGTGAGTAAAGGTGTATTCGTCGGTATCTCTTAACCCCGCCATTGCCAGCAGTGGTTTCCCCTCCTGTCTAAAAACATTTATAAATCCTGAAACAACGTCATATACACCGTTTATGTGAAGCTTGTTACTGTTTTTGAAGTTGTCATAAATTTCCATGAACCGAGATAACTCTTCTTGTGGCATGTCCGGTAGTTTGATTCCGCCTTTAACAGTGCAGTTCCCATACTCATCGGATGATTCTGAGGAGAGGAGATCAACTCTTCCAAGGCGTATGTGGTCGGATGCCGAGGCAGCATGAGAACTGTCATTTTGCTGTTTAGCAAGTCCGCTTATGAGTGTGTCAATTTCCGCCTTTGTTATTCCGGAGGCCAGTTTCAGGCTGCCGACTCCACGGGATTTAAGTATTTGCGTAAATCTATTTAAAAAAAGGCTGAGTTCCTGTGGTTGACCGTCAATAACCAGCTCATTTTCTACAACAAGGAGTGTAACTTCGGGGCGTGATTGTAAAATTTCAGACAGACTGACAAATGCATGCGTTGAAAGACGCGAAACCTGAGGATGTTCCATGCCGTAAAGAGCTGCGTTGGCAGTCGCAGAGAGGAGGTGTCTGATAAAATCAAGAATATGTTGACTATCGTTGCTCATATACTTTTTCCGGAGATTATTTTGATAGCGTCCGAAGCGATTCGTGAAAGTTCACCTGAACTCTCAGCGATATGTTCCAGAATCGGTCGGGCAACCTTTGGCGGATATTTGGGCAAAGATTTTATAATTTCGGATTTTAGCTTATTGAGTTGTTTTGAATTAAGCAGACTTCTTGAACCAAGTATCTTCGCAAGTTCCGGCAAAGCTTCAGGGCGACCGATTTCAGCAAGTGAATGAATTATTGCACTTTTTTTGTCACAATCTCCATGGGAAAATCCGCCTTGTGACAGCATGGCAATCAGTTTTGATGATATTGCAGGAGTTGAGCATCTCTCAGCTAGTTGTATGGCAGTCGATTGAATTTCTAAATCCTGACTGTTCAGATCATTAAGAACCATTCTTTCTGCTTGTGGGTCGTGGAAGTGTACTAGAGTTTTGAGAGCTTCATGGCGAAGCCTGGGGTCTTCATTCCGCAATAACGGTTTAATCAATGGAATCACTGTGGGGTCATTCTGGGCAGAAAGAATAATCAGCAGGTTGCGCAGGAAATACCACCGCTTGTCATACAGACGGTTGGCAATCGGTGCCCTTGTCAAAATACCCATTTCAATCAGTCGATCCATATAAAACCGCCGAATTGACATGTTTTTTTCCTCAGCCAGTCGATCTAATATTGCCTCAACAAACAATCCCCCAATTTTGTGAATAAGAGAACGGATGTCCTCATAGCGCGGTTTACCCCAAATGGTCAGTCCGTCAAGTATTTCGTCCAGGAATTCTCTGCGGCCATATTCATCTCTCAATCTGTATTGGATTTCTACCGGGAACGTGCCGTCAGTCATATTATCAATCATTTTGTGAAGTTGGGGATAGTCTCCTGTTTGCAAAAAGAATCCGAACATATCGCTGAGATTTTCAAGCAGAAGGTCTCTCTCTTCGGGGGTTTCAACACCTTGTCGGATCAGATTCATAAGAATCTGTCCGATGCTGTTTTCTATTGATCTGTTTTCGAGAGTTTTAAGTAAATCGCTGACCTCTTCGATGTTCAGACGAGGAATTTGATCTGTGGAAATTATGTGGTTGAGCTTTCTTTGATAGTCATCTGGCACGAACTCTTCAGAAGCATGTTCCTTGAAGATGGTTTTTAATTTACTGGCAAGTGAGTTGTCTTCTGCCTCTATTTCATAAGTATGTTGCTGAGAAGCAGAACCACGTCCAAGGCGTTGCAGAAGCCCGAATACTGTAGAAGAAACGCTGAGTCGGTTTTGATTGATGTCTTCAAGGGTCTCAAGTATGGCAGTTTCGGAGAGTTCTGCGAGAATCCGTTCAGTAACAATCTGACTTCCATCGCTTTTAGCTTTGAACGTACTATCAAGAAACTGTCTACGCAGTTCCGGATTAAGGTTGTTGATGAATTCAGAAAGTTTTTGATAATGTTCATCCGTTGAAGTTTCTGGTGACGTGGCACCAGTTGATGTTGCAAGTAACTTACTGATAG
>CAJBRY010000525.1 GCA_903958085.1 uncultured Geobacteraceae bacterium | reverse complement strand
GGCCACAACATAATCAACATCAGCTCTTTCTTCGGATGAAGTCGCTCTCGCAGCGCGATAGAGTATCTGTGAATCGGCAGGTACAATCCCAGCTTTCTTCCAGTAGAATGCTCGCAGTCTCAGATAGATTCCATCTTGTTGGGCTGTCAGATGTATAGTTTCCATATTGTAGTCACCTATGTAATGGGGCATCCAGGCGTCAGGTTTATCCACGGTCGATCTCCTCTTTCCAATTTAGGCCAAACTTTACAAGCGCATTAATTTGCTTTGAGGACCAAGTTGTAGTACGTGGCCCAAGCTTTATTGGTTGAGGGAATTTTCCATCTTTTACGCCAGCCCACCAAGTGGATTTTGAAACGGCTGTCTGCTGAAGTACTTCTGGAAGTCGTAATAGACGTTCTGTGGTTTGGGAAAATGTTGACATAAACTCACTCCTATCCAATCTGTTTAATCGGTCAATTCCGATTTTGAGTGAACATTAGTGAGCTAGTAAGAAAAATAGTTAGCTATCTGGCGGGAAAGTTTTTCATGTATTGGTTACGAAATTCTTGAAGCCACTTTTCGATCGTACTAAATGAGCGAGGCCTTTTCCAATCGATGTTTGAACCTACTGGGGCATTGACAGTTCTACATGCTTCGTCAATTTTGTACCCAAGGGATTCGAGATATTCGAGAAAAAAATTAAGGCATGTCGGAGGTATCCCTTTTTCTTGTAGGTAGTTATCCATGCGGACTTCAATATCATCACGCTCAACGTTATTTCTGGTACGCGTATTTGGCTGATTTTTAAGCTGTTTTAGCCTGATTATAGCTTTGTTCTCTAAAGGATTATATGCCGCATCCTGAAGGCAGAGCATGGCATGCATACCATTTAATATCAATTCGGCGGCATTTTCTATTGGGATGGGTGATTTTGATGAAAATGGAAATTTTTTTTGTACAAACATTATGGAGCAGAGAGAAATTATTGCTGAACAACACCATTCAGGATGGTTTTCAGATCTCAACTCTTGAAATAGATCCGATTCATCAGGAGCATTTTGAAATCTAATGCATAACTTTTTGATTTCTTCATCAGAGTATCTGCTATTAAGGATGTCAATGATTTCACTTTTGTAGTGAGATAATGAATTTTCGAGCTGGGTCAAATTACTCACTTAAATACCCCATGTTATGCTATAATTAACATATAAAATCATTCGCGTCCGGTGGTTTAATCTCTTCGGGTAAATTCCTCGAAGCTTGCTTCGCTGTTTTTGGTGTGCAATATTTGTGGTATGAGCAAATATATCCACAAAAGACATAATGTATCTGTACTTTTATACCATTTGGTGTGCCCGGCAAAATATCGCAGAGTTGTTTTTACCGAAGAAGTTGATGCACATCTAAAAGCTGTTTGTCTCGAAATAGCATTACGGTACGAGATACAGTTTGTCGAAATAGGTGCTGATCGTGACCATGTTCATTTTCTTGTACAATCAGTACCAACCTACAGTCCGACCCAGATTGCCAGGATAGTAAAGAGCATTACTGCTCGTGAAATATTCCGCCGAGTACCCTCAGTAAAGAAGAAATTATGGGGCGGCGAATTCTGGTCAAAAGGGTATTTCATGAATACTGTTGGCCACAAAGGAAATGAAGAGTCCGTGGCAAATTATGTTCGCAATCAAGGTCGAGAACAAGAGTATCAAATATTACATCGTGAACAACTTGTACTATTTTAAGATACCTCGCAGCTTGCTGCGGGGTAGTTCATTTGAATAGATTCAGCTGGTTATCAAAGTCAGTATTGTTAATTCTGTAATCTGTTTCTGTAAGTAGCTGAATAAGTTCGATTCGCTCGAATGCTGATACGCTCAAGACCTGTAGAATTGTGTAGAGACTGGCCTTGAGATTGAGCTGTTTTTTCATGATTGCGACGATGACATAGACGGATACTGCAATCCAGATTTGAGTCTTGACGGCGTTTTCCGAAGTTCCATAGAACGTCTTGATTCTGAGGTTTTGCTTGATCCACTTGAAAAACAATTCTACCTGCCAGCGACAGCGATACAGCTTGGCAATAGTCAGCGGCGGCAGCGTGAAGTTGTTGGTCAGGAACACCAGGGTTTTGTTGGTTTCGGCATCGTGATATTTTACGCGCCGCAGTTTTTCCGGATAGTCCTTGGCTTGATAAAAGCCTGTGAGCATGACTGACTGGTCGCAGATAATTCCGGTTTCCAGCTCCACTGGATGAGAGTAAACCCGGCGGCATTTGAGATTGGACTTGGCTCGAATCACAAAGAAGGCTGTTGCCTGAGTGATTTTGTACAGTCGCTTGAAGTCCAGATATCCGCGATCCATCACATAGAAGGCTCCCGCTTCCAGCGGGATAATGTCTAGTGTGTTGACTTCGTGAAGTTTGCCGTCGGAGATATGGATAAAAGTTGGGATGCTGCCGCGCAGATCGAGCAGCGTATGGAGTTTGATGGCTCCCTTGTGCTTGCGGAAGTTGGCCCATGGAAACATGGACAGGCAGAGATCGATGGTTGTGGCGTCGAGTGCGTAGACGGTTTCGTTTAATTCGCCGAGAAACGGTTCCGTACTGTAAAGCTTGCGAGCCGTCGTAATCAGGCAAAGCGCCAGATCGGAATAGATTCGCCAATCGCGTATCTCGTTGGCATCTGCCAGCGTTGACTTGCGCACCTTGCCCCTGATGCCCATGTGAAAGACCTTGCGGTTCTGAGCTTGTAAACATGCTTCGATGTCGCGCAGACTTTCTCGATAGGTGATCTGGGCAAAGGCCATAGATAGATATTGGTCGAGACATGTGAAACGGGTGACTTTGTAGTTGCCATCGTAACGAGCTACACACCGCCGAAACGTATGTAAGGGCATGAAGTCCATGACTTGAGAAAATATAAGCTTGCCGGAATACATAAGATGCCTCCCTCTGGGTACTTCCAGAAGGATGCACAGCAAGCTGAAATGATTTCAAGTCGATAACACCCATAAATGGCAACTTACCTTATTATTTACAATCAGTTATGCAGCCACAAAATTACGGTGACCGGACACTAGTGATATAAAATATATTTGTTTATGCGGCATTTTTATGAATAGGAATCACCTTAGCCCCAGCCTTTAATCCTTCCAAATAATCTGCCCATAGCTGCATCATCTTTTTGCGTTCTGCTAAATGTGCTGTTCTATTATAAGCTCTACCGTTTGGGTCTTTTACAGCGTGAGCAAGTTGATGCTCAATAAAGTCAGGACGTACCTGCAACACTTCGTCAAGAATCGTGCGAGCAGTTGCCCTGAAACCATGGGCCGTTACTTCATCCTTATTAAACCCCATACGCCTTAAAGCTGCGTTTAAAGCATTGTCACTCATGCAGCGCAATGGCGATCTATGAGAAGGAAAAACATATTTACTATGACCTGTTAGAGGACGGAGTTCATTGAGTATGACAATAACCTGCTTGCTAAGTGGTACAAGGTGAGCAATTTTCATTTTCATGCGTCCAGCCGGTATATTCCATTCAGCCGCTTCAAAATCAAACTCAGACCATTCAGCATGACGTAATTCACCCGGACGAACAAACAACAACGGCGTGAGCTGCAAAGCACACTTGACGACAAAAGAACCTTCAAAGCCATCTATAGCCCGTAATAATGGTGCAAGCTCTTTCGGGTCTGTAGGTGCTGCATGGTGACCGTTTTTGACTGGTGGCAATGCTCCTTTGAGGTCTGCTACAGGGTCACGATCTGCACGGCCTGTAGCTACAGCATAACGAAATATTGAGCTGCATTCAAAACGTACCCGATGAGCCGTGTCCAGAATTTTTCTAGACTCCATACGGCGTAATACCGCCAGAACATCCGGTGCATTTAACTCATTAATAGGTCGTTTACCAATCCATGGAAAGACATTCTTTTCCAATCGCTCAAGCTTATGTTGTGCATGACTAGGTACCCATGTATGAGCAAACTTGCTGTGCCACTCACGGGCAATAACTTCAAAAGTGTTAGCGTCCTGTTCTCCTTGCGCCGCCTTCTGAGCCTTCTTTGATTCTTGGGGATCGACTCCATTTGCCAATAGTCTCTTTGCATCTTCCCGCCGTTGACGTGCATCAGCAAGGCTGACAGCAGGATATGCCCCGAAGGTCAGCTGTTTCTCTTTAAGACCGAAGCTGTATTTCATTCTCCATAATTTTCCGCCGGTTGATGTGACAAGTAAATACAGCCCCCCACCATCATACATTTTAATATCTTTGTCCTGTGGTTTTGCTTTGTCTATTTGTATTGCAGTAAGTGGTGCAATCCTTTTCGGCATGTGGCTTTCCTCCTTTTTAGGGGCATCCATTTTGCTTCGGGGCATATCACTCCTAATATCTGCCCCGAAAACGTCTGGATTTAGCCATACCAGAATGGACAACAAAAGACAACAGGCAATAAAAAACCCCCTATATTCAAGGGGGTTAGGAACTACATTGGATCATATCATTCTATTAATTGGTGCCCGGAGCCGGAATCGAACCGGCACAGCCTTTCGACCGAGGGATTTTAAGTCCCTTGCGTCTACCAGTTCCGCCATCCGGGCTTCACTGCCAAATGAAAGTCGATCAGCAGTTTACACGTTCTTTAAGTTCTTTTCCTGTTTTAAAGAACGGGGTCTTTTTTGAGGGAATACGAACAACTTCACCGCTTTTCGGGTTTCTCGCCTCACGTCCAAGACGTTCACGAATGGTAAAACTTCCGAATCCACGGATCTCAACCTTGTCTCCGGATTTTAAAGCATCTTCAATAGAATCAAAAATCATGTTTACTACCGTTTCAGAAATTTTAAGGTTCAACATTCCGTGAGACTGCACCACTTTTTCAATTAGCTCGCTCTTTGTCATAT
>CAJBRY010000524.1 GCA_903958085.1 uncultured Geobacteraceae bacterium | reverse complement strand
GTTATGCAAGGTTGGACAAACATCAACCAGTTCAAAAAAGCGACCGGAGTACCTTACTCTCTGGAAACAGTTCGCCGGGCCTTCAACGAATGTCCGTACAAAAACCTGGATACGATCACCCTGGCTATCATTATGAAGCATCTGAATTACTCGCCAAAGGAAATCAAGACGATTCTGGGCAAGCACCTGGACCCCAATGATCCGGTACTGGAACTGATCAGCGATAGATCAGAAAACAAGCTGACTATCAGCGAGGAAAAACTTATTGAGGCTTATCGGGCCATTACGGAGAAGCTCCCGGAACTCTCAAACTCGTTGGCTGATCACCTGGACTTGTTGGGAAAGATAGCCAACGTACCGACCAGGCAAGTAACAGATGCGCTGAGAAGGTAAGAAAAAGTTGCTGATGACTGGTGGGGCCCCGTCAGTTATGCGCAATGAGTAGATCAGGTGAATAGCGGGATAGGTTCAGACAAGCGGCTGGCCATGCGTTCCTGCCATGATTTCACCTGGGGAAGAAATGTTAAATGGATAAATATTTTGCCGGGAGTGTCGAAAGATGCTTCCGGTTTTTTTGTTTTTGCAGTTAGTCACAAAAAGTGTATTATGTGCCACCGTTTTGGAGTACAAAAACCCACTGCTACTGCTTATGTCCTGCTTATTTTAATTGCATGATAGCATTTATGTTATATTTCGGTTAGTTATTGCATTGAGTCGAGTACCCGCTGAACAAGATTATCTGATTTATGCGCGGTTAGACTGTTTTATACACAGGGAAAAACTTCACATATTATTCTTGCATAAATCATTGGATAAGCAGAGAATATAATCAACAGTAGTTGCTTCACAGTTTTGAGGAGGTGAGTATAATGGCTATGGCGGCGTTGTCACCCAATAGTGTTTTGGCTAGTCCAGTTCAGGTCAATCCGCAGGTTAAGACCGATCTTCAGTCAACTCTGCCACAAGCCGACCAGGATGGGCAAAAAGCTGTAAAAAAGGCGCAAACAGATACTGTTACCATTTCAGCCCAGGCGTTGAAGATGGCCGATGATAAGAATGCAGATTCCAAAGAAGTAAATAACAAGACTAACCAGCGTAAAGATTTACAGTTGGCAAGTGACAAAGCTGATGCTGCTTTAAAGTCTGCCTTACAGGCTTACACAAACGTCGGCGCCGACAAATAGAAAATTGATACCGGCTTGTTTTGACATAGATTTTTCTGGACTGGCTTTTACGAAGTAATATTCTGCTACCATAAAATAAATTATTGTAAAGTAAGCCGCTTCCAATTTGTGAGGCGGTTTTTCATTTGGTGATGCCTGGACAATAATTGTACTATCAATATAATCTCACGCTACCGGGACCATACATGAACAATGAATATCTAATAGGAATGCTGGATTCACTGCGGCGGGGGGAACTTTCTGTCGATGATGTCATGCAGAAATTGAGGCTACTGCCGTTTCAGGATATAGGCTGCGCTCAGATAGATCATCATCGTCATCTTCGACAGGGAATGCCTGAAATGATTTTCGGTGAAGGCAAAACGGCGGAACAGATTGTGGCTATAATTGCTGCGATGTCAGACAAAGGGAGTAATGTTCTGGTAACTCGCCTGGATACGGTGAAGGTGGAAGAGGTTTTAAAGGTATTTCCGTCAGCTATTTATCATAAAGATGCGCGCTGTCTTACACTTGAACAGGAGCAACCCTTGATGAGGGGAAAGGGGATTATTCTGGTTGTTTCAGCTGGAACATCTGACATCCCGGTTGCGGCGGAAGCTGTGCTGACAGCACGCTTTCTGGGCAATCAGGTCGAGCATATTTACGATGTCGGTGTTGCCGGAATTCATAGATTGCTGGCCAGGAATGAACAGCTCAACTCCGCCTCCGTTATTATCGTAGTTGCCGGCATGGAGGGCGCTCTTCCTTCCGTAGTTGGCGGGTTGGTTGATAAGCCAGTAATCGCTGTGCCTACTTCGGTCGGCTACGGTGCATCTTTTGGCGGCATAGCAGCACTCCTTGGAATGCTCAGTTCCTGTGCGTCAGGTGTTACTGTTGTAAATATCGATAATGGTTTTGGTGCAGCGTGTGCTGCCAGCTTGATCAATCGGGTGTAATATGAGTGTACTCTATCTGGATTGCCAGGCCGGAATTTCCGGTGATATGACAGTTGCTGCTCTGCTTGATCTTGGAATATCACTGGAGTATCTAAAAACTGAGTTGGGGAAATTGGAGCTTCCGGAAGATTCATATCATCTTTCAATCAGTTGCTCGGAGCGTCAACATATATCCGCAATGAAATTTGATGTGATGGTTCATACTCAGAATGTCCAACGGTGCTATGCCGAAATTGATCGAATGATCACCGAGAGCGAATTGTCGGATGCAGTAAAGAATAAGGCAAGTCGCATATTTAGGCGTCTTGCCGAAGCTGAAGCAAAAGTACACGGAGTCGCAATTGAGCAAGTCCATTTTCATGAGGTTGGAGCAGTAGACTCAATTATAGATATTGTCGGGACTGCTATCTGCCTTGACTATCTTCAAGTTGAACAAATATTTGCCTCTGCGCTACCCTTAGGGAACGGTTTTGTTGATACTGCCCATGGGCGCTTGCCAGTTCCCGCACCGGCTACCGCAGTGCTTATGAAAGGGATGCCTGTTCATAATATGTGCGGTCCGGGCGAACGCGTGACACCGACAGGAGCTGCTATTCTTGCCGCATTAGCAAGCGGTTTCGGACAGCAACCAGTCATGCAGCTGGTTAATATTGGCTGCGGTGCTGGAAACAAGGTTTTTGAGGATTGCCCAAATGTTCTGCGGGCATTCTTAGGCGAAATAATTGAAAAAAATGAAACGAAAGAGGAGGTAATTGTAGCTGAATCCAATATTGACGATTCCACTCCGGAAGTCCTTGGATATGCTATGGAGCGGCTATTTGAGCAGGGTGCTCTGGATGTATATTTTACACCGATTCAGATGAAAAAAAATCGTCCGGGCGTTATTATGTCGTTTTTATGCCGCCCACCACAATTACAAAAATTATCCCGCTTGTTGCTGCAAGAAACGTCCGCCATCGGATTGCGCTATTTCACAGCGAATCGGATAATTTTGGAACGCTGCACTGTCGAACGTCGGACCGAGTTTGGAATGATACGATTTAAACAGGTTATCGATGATTCTGGAAAAATGTATAGAGATTCCCCCGAGTACGAAGATTGCCGACGGGTTGCCCGCGAAACTGGAATCCCATGCAGAGAAATCTTTGAGCGCCTGCAACAAAAGGGGATTCCGGAAGCATGAAAATTTCGACTTTAAGCATTGGCGATGAACTGATATGCGGCCAGTTGACGGATACAAATGCCGGAACTATTGCTGCGATGCTTCTTGCAGAAGGACTGCGGGTACAACGGCACCTCGCGGTTGGAGATAATGAACCAGATATAATAGGCGCACTGGCCGATCTAGGCCGGGTGAGCGATGCAATTATCGTAACAGGGGGGCTTGGCCCAACAGCCGACGATCTGACTTCAAGAGCAGCGTCGAGAGCAACAGGCCGACGATTGATAATTCATGAAGAGGCACGTACACATGTGCGCGATATGTCGAGCAAACTGGAAAATTTGATTGTCTGCCCTTTGAGCGACAAGCAGGCCATGATACCTACAAAATCATCGCTAATTTGCAACCCTACCGGCACAGCCTGTGGTTTTCATCTGATGCACAATGGCTGCTTTATGTTTTTCATGCCTGGCGTGCCATCCGAGATGGTTATCATGTTGCGTGACTCAGTCATTCCTTTTCTCCTCAAACGGGTATCACATAAGCGGGTTATCCGCTCTGTCACTCTCAATATCTTTGGCCCCTGTGAGGCGGAAGTTGATGAGTTGCTGACTGGGATTGCAAGAGCAGAACATGGACTCACTCTGGGAATATGCGTAACATTCCCATGGATGAGTGTAACTCTTAGGGCTGAAGCGGATAACGATTACTCAGCTAATAATCTTTTGATGCCAGCAGTTCAAATAGCCATGGAACGGTTGGGAGATTACTGTTTTTCAACAGGAAATATCAGTATGGACGATACGGTTGCTGGACTGTTCAGAAAACACGGTCTGACGCTTTCACTGGCAGAATCATGCAGCGGGGGTTTGATTGCGAAACGAATTACCGATATTCCAGGCAGTTCCAACTATTTTATAGAAGGGGTAGTCACCTACTCAAATGATGCTAAAATGCGTTTGCTCGGTGTTACGGCAGAACTGCTCGACAGCAGCGGCTCTGTCAGTGCGGAATGCGCTTCAGCGATGGCTGAAGGTGTCAGGAGAACTTCTGGTAGTGATCTGGGACTGGCTGTTTCCGGCATTGCCGGCCCGGAAGGCGGGAGCAGCTCTAAACCGGTCGGCACGGTATATATTTCTTTAGCGGCACCAGAGAGTTGCAGGACCGAATGTTTTCAATTCAATGGCAATCGTGATGCAATAAGGATTATTACCGCATGGACAGCATTAGACTGGCTGCGGAGATATTTGCTTACAAATGAAAACGGGTCAAAGATTTGAAATGGGATTAGATATCTAGCAGATCAATTATTCGAGTTAATTCATCAGAGTCACTGAAATGGATTTCAAGACGCCCACCCTTTGCACCAACTTTTCGGATCGCAACCCTTGACTGGAAACGTTTCTGAAGCTGCTCTTCCAGCGAAGACATAAGCAGATCTGGCTGCTGCAAGCGCTTAGCAGGAGCAGGGTGCGGGTTTACCTTCAACCTGCGAACCAGATCTTCGGTTGCTCTGACACTCAGCTGCCTATGCAGTATTTCATGCCGGGCTTTTTCAATCAAATCAACATTTTCAAGAGCCAATAAAGCACGGGCGTGACCCATACTCAAGCGCTCCTCTACAATATCTTTTTGGATTTCACCTGGCAATTTGAGCAGACGCAAAGCGTTTGTCACAGTAGTACGGTTTTTACCGACCCTCCGAGCAACATCTTCTTGAGAAATGCCCAAATGCTCCACCAGAGAACGGTATGCCTGAGCTTCTTCGATGGCGTTCAGATCCTGTCTCTGAATATTTTCGATAAGTGCCAGCTCCATGACAGCATCAGGAGTCGCCTCCCGGATAACAACAGGAATTTCGTGAAGTCCGGCCTTCTGGGAAGCCCGCCAGCGGCGCTCACCGGCAATTATTTCATAATGATCATCTTTTCTGGTGACAACCAGCGGCTGTATAATCCCTTTTTCGCGAATTGAAGCAG
>CAJBRY010000523.1 GCA_903958085.1 uncultured Geobacteraceae bacterium | reverse complement strand
GACGAACTGCCTTAATCAGGCTTCGTCCATTTCAGAGCACCAAATAAAACAGGAGGATTGTATGCAGGTAACAATGACATTTAGACACATGGAGCAGAGCGATGCCCTCAAGGGATACGCTGAAGAAAAACTTGAGAGGATATTGAAGTATATCGATAGTCCGATAAATGTGCAGGTCTACTTTTCTGTTGAAAAGAAAATCCGCCACATCGTTGAAATCGTTATTAATTCAAAAGGGATCAGCACGAAGGCTTCTGAGGCAACCAACGATATGTACGCCGCTATTGATGCGGTCATTGATAAAATTGAACGGCAGCTTGTACGCTATAAAGAAAAGCTTAAAGCTCATAAACCTGCAGGTGATGAACATGGTCGCCAGTTGTCTAAAAAGATTTTTGAGGCAGACAGCATAGAAGCCAATACAGGTTCAGTTGTTATAAAAACAACAACTGAGACAGCCAAGCCGATGTCAGTAGAAGAGGCCGTAATGCAGATGGATCTGCTGCACAAGGATTTCATCATATTTACCGATGCAGACAGCAGCGAAATAAACGTCCTGTATCGTCGTAAAGACGGGAATTACGGCTTGATTGAACCTCAGCGCGCTTAAAACTTATTGTCATGGACGGCATTACTCTCTCGATTCAGGACTTGCTGACTGAAAATGAATATGGTCTAGGCCTGTCACTGCTGGCAGGCAAAAAAGGACTTTTGCATCGGGTTTCCAGTTCACGCATTCAGAAACCCGGGCTGGCTATTGCTGGTTATACCGAGCATCTGCACCCTGATCGGTTGCAGGTGCTCGGCAACACCGAAATTTCATATCTTCAACAGATTGACAACAAAATACTCCTGGACAACCTTGCTGCTCTCTGTGCATTTCCGATTTCCTGTTTCATTGTAACAAAAGGACTCCGTCCACCGCAGATACTCCTGGAAATTGCTGAGACCCGTGATATTCCGGTGCTTGCAACCCATCATCAGTCATCCACTTTTATTTCACTGATCACAAAATTTCTCGAAGAACGGCTTTTGCCGACTACTCATTTGCACGGTGTCCTAATGGACGTGCTTGGAGTAGGTGTGCTTCTGACAGGTAAAAGCGGCATCGGTAAAAGCGAATGTGCTCTTGATCTTGTGATTAGGGGGCATCGTCTTGTTGCTGATGACATGGTATATATTAAAAAGAAAATGCCGGCTGTACTGGTCGGGCATGCAGAAGAGTCTCTCCAGTATCTTATGGAGATTCGTGGTCTTGGCATTATCAATATAAAGGACCTTTACGGGGTTTCTGCAATTCGTGACAAAAAAATTATTGATATCCAGCTTGAGCTCGTCGAATGGGACGAGTCACATGAATATGACAGGCTCGGTGTGGATGATCGAACTGTTACGATAATGGACATTGAAATTCCGCATATTGTTATCCCTGTAAGACCAGGCCGTAACCTTGGCTCAATAATCGAAGTTGCAGCCCGAAACAACCTGTTGAAAGGTATGGGGTATCATTCAGCCAGAGATTTTCAGGAACGCCTTCTCGCCCGCATTGAAGCGAGACCACTTGGGGATGAGGTGGAATAGGTTATGCGAATCATTGTCATCACAGGTATGTCAGGATCCGGGAAATCCACTGCCGTCAGGGCGCTTGAAGATGAAGGCTATTATTGCATAGATAATCTGCCGGTTCGTCTTTTCAAGAGTTTTGTAGATCTGATAGGCAAATCCGGGGAAGGTTTCAAAGGAGTTGTGCTGGTAGCCGATATTCGTGGGCGTGAATTTTTCAAAGGCTACGAAAGCGCTCTTCAGAAGATTGATGCTGCCGGCCATACCGTAGAAATATTCTATTTCGATGCTCTGGATGACGTACTGATCAGGCGATTTTCCGAAACACGTCGACGGCATCCGGCTGATGAACATAGCTCTCTTGCTGAAGCTATTCGAAGCGAGAGGGATCAGATGAGCGCCCTTCGAAGGATGGCAACGAAGGTAATAGATTCTTCAGATCTGACTGTTCACCAGCTCAAAGAGCTTATATTGAGAATTGTAAGAGGTGAGGAAAAAGAAAATCAGCTCGTCGTAGAAGTTCAATCATTTGGATTCAAGTACGGTGTGCCGCCGGAATCCAGTATAGTTATGGATGTCCGCTTTCTGCCGAACCCGTTTTTTATCCCTGAACTTAAAGATGGTTCCGGACTGGATGTGTCTGTTCGTGATTTTGTTCTCGATAACGAAGAGACAACCAAGTTTTTGAATCATTTCTTTCCGCTTCTGGATATGCTTTTGCCTGCACATAGACAGGAGGGTAAGTCATACTTGACAATTTCAATAGGTTGCACAGGTGGAAGGCATCGATCCGTTGCCATAGCACAGGCAACCGTAATGCATTTGCAGCAAATGTGGCCATCAGTTCGGATTTTTCACAGGGATATTGAAAAGGGGCTTAGATGATAGGATTAGTACTTGTTACCCATGCGGGTTTGGCTACGGCACTCAGGCAGTCGGCAGAAATGATTGTCGGAGAAATTGAAAGCTTTGCAGCAGTAGAAGTTGCGCATGACGAACGGGCGGATGATATAATGGCTCGTGTTGTTGCAGCTGTAGATGCGGTAAAGTCTGACGGTGCAATTATTATGACCGACCTTTTTGGCGGCACGCCTTCCAATATGGCGATGTCGTTTCTGAAAGACGGACATATTGAAGTTATTACCGGTGCAAACCTGCCAATGCTTATTGAATTCTGCTCTCGACGGGATAAAATGACTGTAGCAGAGCTTGCTGCAGACTTGCATCGTGCCGGCCGCGAGGGGATTGTTGTTGCAGGCGAGTTGTTGAAATAATCGCAGTTTTTAACGTGAATTCAGCAGAGGTTAAAAGGCATTATGCTCCAGAATGAATTTATTATTGTAAATAAGCTTGGTTTACACGCCCGTGCCTCCGCGCTTTTGGTGAAGACTTCCAGTCGGTTCAGTTCTGATGTCAAATTGGCCAGGGAGAGTGTAGAGGTTAACGGCAAAAGTATAATGGGTATCATGATGCTGGCGGCTGCTAAAGGCTGTACTGTCCGCCTTACTGTAAACGGAGCAGATGAAAAAGAGGCTTTTCAGACTATCGGTGAATTGATAACCAATGGCTTTGGAGAAGAGTGATATGCGGACGTTCTCCGGAATCGCAGCTTCGCCCGGAATTGCGATGGGGAAACTTCGCATTATTGATCGTAACCGGGTTGCTGTTTCGGAATATCCTATCCCTTCCGAGTCTGTAAGCCATGAGACAGCCAGACTTGCCAAGGCTATTGACGACACACGGAGTGAACTAGATCAGCTTAAAACCCGCCTTGCTGAATCAAACGGCGAAGAGCACCTTTTTTTTATAGAAACCCACCTGATGATCCTGGCTGATGAACGTCTGATTACGGAAACAACAGATATCATCCGGACCGGCATGATTAACGCGGAAGGAGCTCTTCGGCGCACCCTGCATCGTTATCGGGAAACATTTTCCAATATTGAAGATCCATATCTCCGCGAACGCATAAGTGATGTAGAAACAGTAATTGAGAGGGTGCTGCGGAGTATGACCGGTGAAGTGGCTGAACCGTTCCCACAGAACGAGGGTCAGATAGTGATTGCCGCGCATGACATCTCACCGGCTGACCTGCTTCAGATAAATCGTAGAAATGTACTGGCCATAATAACCGGAATAGGCGGCCGTACATCCCACACAGCGATATTGGCACGCGCTCTCGAACTGCCGGCTGTTATGGGAGTAGACGGTATAACAAACCTTCTTTTTGATGGACATCCCGTAGTTGTTGACGGATTGTCCGGCGCAGTAGTCGTTGACCCTGACAAGGAATCTTTTCAAAATTTCCTGCGCCGAAAGCAGCATTACGAATATGTTGAATATGAACTTCTAAAAACAGTCCCACTTCCTTCTGTAACACTTGACGGCCACTTGATACAACTGAGAGGTAACGTCGAAATACCGGAAGAGGGGGGATCCGTTTTAGCTCACGGTGGTGACGGAGTTGGTCTCTATCGTACTGAAATGCTTTTTATGAATCGCCCTTCTATGCCTGATGAAGAAGAACAGCTTTCTGTATATCGCTCAATGCAGAAGGCAATTGCTCCTCATTCGCTTACTATAAGAACCCTGGATGCTGGTGGAGATAAACTTCTGGAAGGAATGGATCAGACGTCGGAAGCCAATCCTGCACTTGGTGTTCGAGCTATTCGTATCTCCTTGAGTATGCCGGATGAATTCAAAAAACAGCTTAGGGCAATCTTGCGTGTCAGTGCTGATGGGCCGGTCAGAGTAATGTTTCCGATGATTTCCGGACTGGAGGAAATACGCAAAGCTAAAGCGCTGCTGGAGGAGGCCAAGTCTGATCTTGCGGCTTGCGGTATTCCATACGACAGCAATATTAAAGTTGGCGTTATGATAGAAATACCGGCTGCTGTTACTCTGGCCGATCTGCTCGCAAGGGAGGTAGACTTTTTCAGCGTTGGTACTAATGACCTGATTCAGTACACACTTGCAATAGATCGCAGCAACGAACAACTCTCAGAAATGTATCAACCGCTTCATCCTGCCGTTTTGAGGTCTTTGCGTCGCATTGTTCAGGCAGCTCACGGTGCACGAATTCCTGCCTGTCTATGCGGAGAGATGGCAGGAGAACCACTCTACCTTCCTGTTCTGCTGGGTCTCGGTTTTGATGAACTCTCGATGGGTGCCGGTTCTATTCTTCGCGTGAAACAGATTCTTCGCCGTTGTACGTTGGAGCGTGCTTCCAGAATGGCTGAAGGTTGTTTTGCATTTTCAACAACTGCAGAAGTCGTGATGTATCTCAAATCACAAATAACCCTGGATGTAGCCGAAAGTATTGACTAATGCCTCCATCTATTCTGTTTCCATTATTTTCTCTCCTGATCGGCATGGTGGTCGGGTCGTTTCTTAACGTATGCATTTGTCGTATGCCAAAGAACGAATCTGTTGTTACACCCCCTTCACATTGTCCGCAATGTTCCTATCAAATAAGGTGGTACGACAATATCCCTGTTTTGAGCTATCTGTTTCTACGTGGCAGATGCCG
>CAJBRY010000522.1 GCA_903958085.1 uncultured Geobacteraceae bacterium | reverse complement strand
TAGCGTTATCTCAATAATACCCTTCAACCTATCTAAAATCTCCCAACTCAACTTCGATCATCAATAAGTCACGCAAGTGACGGCTTTTGTGTGTCCGGCGTTTGGGTTTGGGGATTTAATTCTTATAAGGAAACATCATGATCATCACAAAAAAACTCGTAACCGTACAAAAACGTACACAACATACCGCCAGATTATTCGGTTTACACTTCCCCATGCGCTTGGAGCCCGTGGTGTATGGTTTGACCGAAAACTTGTCTGAGGACTACCACGGCGGTTACTGGGACTTCTGGGAACTGTCCAATGGCGGGTTCTTTATGTCACCAAGATCGGACAAACGCTTCAATGTCAGCTGTGAAAATGGCTATGACGGAGAGATGTCGGCGGATGCTTTGGGTATCACCGTCTGTCTCTATGCCTATAGTCATTTGAGTTTTGGTCAGGAGAGTCAATTCACCGACACCTGTGCTCAGCAGTATCATCGGCTGAGAGATTATGCCTTGGACCATGATGGGGCGGGTGACATTTTTCGCGCCGTAGACTGAGGGCAGGGCGACTAAAAACTGACAATTTTTCAAAACGCCCGGAAAAATGGTGGTGAAGGTGGCGAAGCCGGTGTGAGTGGCGATGAGGTTTTTCGGGTCGACACCGCTTTCACCACCTTCACCACCTTTTTCGGAGGATGATTGGGAAAATGGCGGCGGCGTTTTTCTCCCATTTTTTAAAAATCGCCCGATTGAAATCCGGTGATGGGGATCTTTGAATCAACACCGATCTTTGGTCTGTCGGTTCGGGAGATTTGATGTCGTATTTTTTCGTTGACTGGACTCGACCCCTTTTCTGACCTAGAAGATTGTGACTGGTGTGACAAGAATGGTTGGTAAGCGGTCGCTCAGACTAATCCAGTTGTTCGATTGCAAAGCCTGTGTCTGTTGCTTTTACTTCGACTTCAACTTCAGGAGAACCTAACGTTCAAAAATATCGACAGCCCTCACCGAAAAAAATACCCTCATCAAAAGTTCTGTATACTAAGCTAAGTCTCTAAGGCGGTTTAATCCAGAACACATTTATCTGTTGTGCTCTCGCACGCCAGATAAAATGCTTATTAGTCAGGCGTTAAAAGCCCAGCGTCTTTCAATAACACAAAATTTTACTCAGTAGTTATATGTTTTAGCGCTTGCTCCCAAGTTGGCTGCGTGAGTGCAGTGGTCAATGGGTAGTGTTTGTCTGGAACAGGGGTGTACTAATACGGCAGGAGTTCGACTTATTAGAATATTGTCGAGTATATTTTACTTTTAAAATTTGGATTAATCAGTTAGCAAGACTATCGTAGGGAACAGAAAATAATCATTATGGAGGTCAAATCAAAATTACAAGCCAACTTTATCGGAAGACTGCTAGGTATAGACTCAATCGGCCTTGAGAATACAAAATTAATCGCTCTAAAAAAAGGTAATATTGTTTCCTCAATCTCGGTTGATGATAGTACTGATTTCCTAGTCTATAAGAGAGGGATATTAGGTGGAAGCTTAGTTTTTAGAGATGGATATCACGTAAGAAATTTTAGATTTCTAAAATCGGATGGTGCAATAGATTTTTTGGAAACTTTAAACAGTCTCATCGCAGAAAATATCACAGAAACAATTTCATCGTCCTTTGAAACATTTATCAATTGTGTTTTCAACGAATACCCGAGAGACTCAAAAATAGATTTGTTATCAAATTTATGCAGTTCAATTGCCGAAAAATACGACAAACAAAGCCTGCTCTGGGATAAATATATAGCGCAAGAGCAAATCGACAAAGCTAAGGAACTTATATCCTACAACCCAGTGGATTCAAGTGAACTACGCAAGCAACATGAAACTATTTTTTTAGAAAAAAGAAAGCAATTCTTTGATCGCGTTGAGTCCAACCCATTGACAAATGAACAGCGTCTAGGAGTTTTGCGGTCAAATGATAAGAATATGGTCTTGGCTGCCGCAGGCACCGGAAAAACATCAGTAATAGTCGCAAAAACCTTAGATTTGATCGATCGAAAATTAGCTGATCCATCCGAAATCTTGGTTCTGGCATACAACCGAGATGCGGCTGAAGAACTACAAAAGCGGCTGGCTGATAAGGCACTCAAAAGTAAAATTACACTGGAGTCGCCACCTCATATATCAACATTTCACGCTCTAGGTCGCAAATTGCTAAGGGATTCCGGCATCCCAACTTTCTTGAGCGTTTTTACTGAGGATGACTTTAAACTGAAACAGTGGGTCACTGGATGGATTGAAGATTATCTTAAGGCTGACTCATCTCGTATTTATGACCTCATCGTACTATCCACGCAGCCAGTTAACCCGTTCGACTTCAAAACGATTGAAGAATATGAAAGATTCACTCGCGACAATGAATTAAGGACGCTAAACGCCGAGCTCGTCAAGGGGTATCAAGAGCTTCTAATAGCCAATTTTCTTTTCGTTAATCAAATTCCATATCAATACGAAGCTCCATATGTCAGCAAACGACGCATTGATATTGGATTTGATTACAAACCTGATTTTTATCTAACAGGTACAAATATTTATATAGAGCACTTCGGTGTAGATCGCAACGGCAAGACACGACCAGATATCAATGCACTGAAATACAACGAATCCATGCAAAGCAAACGTTCGTTGCATGAAGAATGTGGAACAATATTAATTCAAACGTTCCATTATGAGTGGTGCGAAGATACATTACTATCAGAACTTGAAAGTAAGCTATCTGCTCAAGGAATCAAGTGCAATCCAATGCCGCCCGAAGCACTTTTTGAGAAACTTAACAAAGAAGGGCATATAAAGAACTGGAGTGATCTAATGAAAAAAGCACTCCTGGCAATCCGTGTTGAAAGACTAACCAAAACGGCGATGCAAAATCGATTTGAGCAGGCAAAAATTCATCAACCAGAGAAATGTTCAGTTCTATTGGAAGCATTACACCAGGGATACATTGCTGAGCTCAATGATCAAAATACCATAGACTTTGACGACATGATAATTAAGGCAATTCACGTCGTCATGCAGGGCAGTTTCACCCCAAAATGGAAGTACATTCTGGTTGATGAATTCCAGGATATATCTGCGGCCCGAATGGAATTCATCAACGCATTGATTGAAAAAGGACCAGATCCTTCTTTAACAGTTGTTGGTGATGACTGGCAGTCAATTTATCGATTTTCTGGCGGCAAACTTGAGTTGACAACTCGTTTTGGGTCGATGGTCGGTCCTTACACGGAAACCAAACTGCAGAAGACGTTTCGATACAATAACAGCATCGCTAATACTGCAGGGCAATTCATCATGGAAAACCCTGAACAGTACAAGAAATTCATTGAAACCGACAAGAAAGAAAATCAGCCGCAAGTTATTCTTCTTGATGACAAGGTTGGTAAGCAAGAAGGTGTTTACGAGCGGGTTAATGAAATCGTTCAGAAGATTCGAGTAAATAAACCGACCGAAAGTATTGCTATTATTGCTCGCTATAATTATTTGCTAAAAGAAGCTAAACAATCTCTTTCAAATGTAAATCTAAACAAAGATATTAAATTCTGGAGCTTTCATCGCTCTAAAGGCTTAGAAGCTGATTACTGTATTTTGATAGGCTTTTTCCAAGGGAAAAGCGGATTTCCCAACGAAAATAGAAATGAAGCGATCATTGAAGCATTGCTTCCAAATTTAGATTCTTACCCACATTCGGAAGAAAGACGGCTTCTTTATGTAGGGTTAACTCGCACAAGAAACAAGTCTTATATCATCGCTGATCCAACAGCACCATCTGATTTTATTACAGAGCTGTTAGCTCCGAAATATGAGCTGAATATTGTATCCAAGACCTTTCAGGAACAATATAGAAAAATCTTTAAATGCCCAAATTGTGAAGACGGCTACTTGAGATTGTTGAGTGGAAAATTCGGCGAATTTTACGCTTGCAGTACAGGTCTAGGGTGCGTTGTAGGAAAGGCTAGAGTTTGTAAAAAATGTAGAGCACCTTCCATTGATACGCGTGATGCGAGCATCTGCAACAATATTGCCTGCAGGAACACTATTAAAATATGTGATAAATGCGGTCGACCGATGAATATCAAAGATGGAAAGTTTGGTCAGTTTTGGGGGTGCACTGGGTATGGGATAAAGCATGATCAGTGCAAAAACACTAATAAAGCTTAAATGGTTCTAGTGCGACAAGTGCATGACGTGACAATCAGCGTGGAAATTTTAGTCAAAAACAGTGCTGTAAATTACCAGGATAAAAAATACAGGCTTATGTTTTGAAATAAGTACTCGTGCATTCAAAAACCGGAACGATCTACTGCAAGAACTACGCAACACGAGACAATCTCTGGCTTGTAGACAAGACATTATTCTGTGTCTTGGTAGAAAAATGCCGGTTTATTTATGAATAAATACTTAACTCTTTAAATTAATTAAAATATTTATGGTTTCAGACTAAGCATTAGAAATAGGATATAAAATTGAAATATTTACTAACAGGCTTAATAATTTTATTGGTTGCTTATGTAGGCAATATTGAACCTCCAGCAGTTGGTAGCGTTAAAGTTATTGATGGCACAGAACATATATATAAGTGTTTTCAAAGAACATATAGAAATGGCTATGAATTTGATAATGAATATAAAATTGTACTTTATGGTGAGCAACCTTTAATAGTAGGCGCCGAATATGACGCTGATGCTTGGCCTGCTAATCCAAACCTAGATCCAGTTTTATATGATATGGGTACATTCAACATAACAGTTTTAAGTGTTATGGAAACAGAAGGAAGCTTAAAAATTACTTTTGAAGCTGGAGGAATGCATACAGCATATATGGAAAAATCATCTCATAAAACAAAAAAAAATTGTACATTTGTTCCAAATAATTCTTGATTAATACAATTATGGGAACAGAATAAAGGTGATGTCTTATGTCATTTGAGTGCCAAAAACTATTATGTTACGTCTCGCGCTATTCAAGAGGTTTCACTCCGACCTATTTGATGAAGCCCCAGAACAGGATAAGACTAGGTCAAGTCTTGCAATCAAGCATTTATAGCTAAATACTATCAGGCAGCTATCCATCCAAGTGCTGTCATACGAAAAATAACGTAGGTGGCGGGTATTGGCCGTCAGCTGTCCGCCATTCCAAACAAAACACCACCGTGTAAATACTCAAATAATCATTTCATCAAATGAAACTTTACTCAAAAGAGTATTTATTCTTTTAAATTTTTACACATTGAAAAGATTTAGGACGACAAATTTGCGCTTAAAGCCGCCAGTCGTGAATGTCTCTTAAGGGTAAATGAGTAGCCTTATACGAAGCCTGATTTTACCCATTTCCAAAACTC
>CAJBRY010000521.1 GCA_903958085.1 uncultured Geobacteraceae bacterium | reverse complement strand
TTTTGTTTAATATACCATAGACAGCAGGACCACTATAACTAATTGAATTCATAACAAAGACTCCTTTCTTTAAGGTTAAAAAGATTTTAGTTAACTTTAAGAGGTTTTTAGCATCTCAACCTGATAAAGTCAACTAAAATCTTTAGTCTTTGTTATCTTGTGTTAACTTTGCATGTTATTGATATTACTGTATTATCCGAGTATGCGACAAGCCAACTCAGGGCGAATACAGGAAGCACCGTAAAGTAAATCGTACGAGAATCTTGTCTCTTTGTTCCCTCTGGTAACTTCCAGTCTCAAAGCAATACCCGAAACAGGATCTACGACCGATTCAATCATGTTCCCACCCAATTCAACCGAGTCAGTCAGTGGCCGAGACACAAAAGCAAAAGCATCTCTGTGGAAAGCCAGGTTGATCGCAGCATGAGAATTCGCAGCTCCAGCCATTGTAATGACAGAAGCGGAAGTCCAGGCTACTTTGGCAGCAGGTGAGAATTTCAACAAGGTTGAAGTACATCCGGTAAGACATACATATTGCTGAGTATCTCCGGCAACAGTAAACGTATCACCTTCATTGGCAGCACCAGTCTCAGTGACGATTGCAGTCTGAGTTGCACCAATGGCAGTAGACGCGGTACTGATAACACCAGTAGATGCGGTACGAGTACCGTTGGTATGAGTTTTTACGTTCTGAGACATAAACCAGTCAAAACCCAGTTTTCTGGCAAGCATACCTTCGCGAAGTTCAGCTTCAATCATTCCAGCCTGAACAGCAGAAGCAGAATTGAAAATCGTCAGACCCAACAGGTTGGCTTCGGCATCTGCATTCAGAACAATTCGTCTGTCATTCAAAGGAGCCAGATTGTTGTTCAGAATCTTACGAGCACTCGTTGCTTCACTGATCGTTGTCGCAAACGGAGTTGTTCCGGTAGTTCCGGTAAAATACGGAACGTTGATATATTTGGACATAATATACTGATCAACATTATTACCAATTGCTTTGATGGCTTCAGCCGCCTGCATCGGAATAAAACCGTCCATACACTCTTTGATTTCTTTGTCGGAAAGCGTAAAAGCCGCTTCGTACCATTGATCAAGAGTAATAGTTGCGTTGGTAGGCGCAAGGTTTGTTCCAGCCGGATAATAAGCTGAAGGTGCAACAGCCGTAGCCGTTACAGCAGACGGAATAGGAATAGTGATAGCCTGGCCTTTGAAAGCCGCCAGATAATCATAGTTGTTATTCACAAGACGCGGCATTACGCAGTTCTGGCGAAGTGTGACAACACCCTGAGCGAGAAGTTGGGGAATAACAGCAGTTAAAGTATTGGTATTTGTAGCCATAATCTAAAGACTCCTTTATGCAACCTTAAGTTTACCTTTGGCTATGTCTTCTATATTTTTGATAAAAGAACTTTGATCGTTTCGTCTGATAATGTTCTGTCCACCAGACTGATTTGAATTTCCTGATGCCGGTGGTCCACCAGCGTGTCCAGCACGCAGAATCCTATCTTTCATTGGATATTTCTCTATGATGGTTTCAAGAGCTTCGTCAAAATCAGCCAATTCACCATATTTTGTTTTGGATAGAATTTTTTCTCCATCCAGATATCCAACGATACGATTATCTTCGATCTTAAAGTGCTTACCAAAATATTCAGTTGCCATATCCGCAGGCAATAATGTTTTTGGATTTTCGCCAGAAAAGAACGGCGATTTAGCGAATTGTGAAGATACCATTAATTTATAGATATCTTTGTCTTTAGCTTCTAAAGCCTGACGCAATTCACGTTTTTCTTTGTCAAAACTATCCAGAATAGACTTTTTGTTTATTTCGAAGGTGTCTGCCATTTGTCGTTTCAGTTGTTCAACCTTATCGACATCAAGCATCTTTGTAAGATCCAGGTTTTTTACTTTTTCAATTGCATCTAATGCGGTGGCAGGATCTTCAATACCTTCATATTTCTTCAATTGTTCAGCAAGTTCGTTTTTCTTAACACGATGTTCTTTTGCTTCAGCGTTCAAAGCTGCAATCTTACTCATTGCTGCTGCTGCATCAAACGGAATTTCCTTTCCGTCTTCCTGAACATATACCGGCTTACCTTCCAGTAAGATAACTGCACCATTCTCGTCCAACTTCAGCTTCATGCTTAACTCTCCATATTGATGTAAAAAAACAGTTTGATTCTTTTTATAGTCCATTAATATACTTGTCAAGTATTTTTTTCCAGTATTGTGCGAAAATATTGACAATATTCAAGTGTGGTGCTACAAAAAATCACAAAAGTTATTTTATTCTTATATGCATGATGGAGGATATTATGCGAGACTCAACTACACTTTTGGAGGTAAGAGCAAGACTCTTGCTTGTGGTACTTATCCTGAGACAACACTCGCAGCGGCTCGAGAAAAGAGAACAGCAGCCAGGGCAATGCTTGCCGATGGCCTTGACCCTTCAGCAG
>CAJBRY010000520.1 GCA_903958085.1 uncultured Geobacteraceae bacterium | reverse complement strand
TTTGGCATCGGCGGGAAAATCGCACTTATCGACACAGAAAGAGGATCAGCAGAGCTTTACTCTCACCTGGGTGCTTATGATGTCTGCACGGTTGAAGCTCCATTTGAACCCAGCAAATACGTTGCCGCAATCAAGGAAGCAGAAAAGCTGGGATATGACATCATCATCACCGATTCACTATCCCATGCCTGGTCAGGCACAGGCGGCTTGCTTGATCTCCACGGCAAAATCGCCGATCGAGGCGGTAACTCCTGGACAGCATGGCGCAAGATTACACCACAGCACAATGAGCTTGTGGAGGCATTGCTGCAATCGCCCTGCCACATCATCGCCACGATGAGAAGCAAAATGGAATATTCCCAATCAGAAGAAGGCGGGAAAAAGACCGTCAAGAAAATAGGGTTGGCACCGGTACAAAGAGAAGGCATGGAATACGAATTCACCGTTTTCTACGACATCGATATTAACCATGTAGCTACGGCCAGCAAAGACAGGACATCACTTTTCGACAACAAGTATTTCACGCCATCACAGGAAACGGGAATCATCCTCATCAACTGGCTGAACAATGCGCCGGACGCAAAACCGTTGCAGGCACCAAAAGCTTTACCTGTAACTTCAGGGCAAACCGTCAAAGATAATAAACAGACCGATAACCCAAAGGTCACGCGAGGCAATAGCAACCGCTTTGCTGACCTTCTCGCGGTAGCCAACGCGCTAAAGTTCTCCGACGAAAACTACAAGCATTACTGCTATCAGCGCTATGGTCTGAACTCCATGATGGAACTGACAGATGGACAGATTACAGAACAAGTAAAACTTCTCGATTCTTTGAAAAAGCCTGAAAGGCTTACAGCCTTCAGGGACATACTCAAAGGTATAGAGAATGAACTGTTGGCGGCGCAGGTTGCACAGAACGCAGCAGCAGCAACTCAAGTTTCGATGGCGGCCACAGCTCAGTAAATAGGGAAAGTGAATAGATAAAGGAATGAGAGTAATGGGAAACATGCAGAAGCCGGATATTCAATCTGTCCTGGAAAAGGAAGGTGTGGAGCTGCGGCGTAAAGGCGGGAACTGGTGGGCCTGCTGCCCATTGCATGAAGAAAAGACGCCTTCTTTCAAGGTGTCTGCCGAGAGGCAGTCCTTCCACTGCTTTGGCTGCGGGGCGCATGGAGATGTAATTTCGTTCATCAGGGAAAGCCATAACCTGTCCTTCCAGGATGCTCTTGCCTACCTGGGAATTGAGAAGGGCAGATTGGTCAAGGTGGACAGGAAGGCCGAACGGCGCCGACAGCTAAAACGCTCTTATCATGCCTGGTTAAAGCGATATTATTTTCAGCTTTGCGCCCAATCATGCTCACTTCACACATTGCGCCTGCAGGTGGCGGCACATCCGACAATCCCCGAAGACCAGGCATGGAAATTTGCGGCAGCGATGGGCAAGTCCGTAGAGATCGATTACCTGCTTGATCTTTTGCTGGGGGGTAGTGAGGAGGAAAAGTTTCAATTGTTCATGGAGGTTGAGAAAAATGGCATTTGATATTGGGGAAGCGTTGGAAAAGGCCGGGGTTGACGAAATTCTGCTGGGATACAAACCGGGCAAGGGAGAAAA
Organism: uncultured Geobacteraceae bacterium; assembly: GCA_903958085.1. Taxonomy (GTDB): domain Bacteria; phylum Desulfobacterota; class Desulfuromonadia; order Geobacterales; family Pseudopelobacteraceae; genus JACRCG01. The sequence goes on along the minus strand of CAJBRY010000520.1, from coordinate 91 downwards.
GGCAAAGTTGGAGGCCTCTTCAGATAACCCGTATTTTACAGATTCTGACGGAAACCTCTGTCGCTTGAAGACCGATAAAAGCGGTCAGCAG
>CAJBRY010000519.1 GCA_903958085.1 uncultured Geobacteraceae bacterium | reverse complement strand
GGTCCGGTCAGGGATTACAAAGGGTTCACAGATATGGCTCACTCTGCCGGAATACTCGTTGGTGTTGCTGCCGATCTTATGAGTCTTGCTATACTTGTTCCTCCCGGAGAATGGGGTGCTGATATTGTTGTTGGGTCAAGCCAGAGAATGGGACTGCCTATGAGTTTCGGGGGTCCCCATGCCGGATATTGACGAGGACGAACATCTTTTCTAGAATATCCAGATAGCTTTCCACGGTTTTCTGGCTGAGTCCCAGGCTGTTGGATAGTTCTGATACTGCCACCTCTTTGCCAATCTGGTGGGCAAGCAGAACCAGCAGATCAACCACCTTTTTCGGTTTCTTTATCTGCTCAAACTCCAAGAGGTCACGATAGAGATAATGGTTGAGATAACTGTAAAGGTACTCTTCCTTTTCCTGGTTGCTTTCAAGTGTATGAATGCGGGGATACATGCCATAACGCAACATCTCTTCAAGGGCTGTATCCGGTGAAGTCATTCGATATTTTTCGGATACCTCTTCCCAGGAAAGCGGATGTAGATGGTACGTACGAGCCCGTCCGGTCAGGGGTTCGCTCAAACGGTCGGCAAGCTCAAACGATGCCGAGCCAGAAGCAATAACCGTCACCGGCAGGTGATCGACCATTAGCTTGAGGGTCAGGCCGATATTTTCGATCCGCTGTGCTTCGTCAATAAAAATAGTAGTAGCAGAACCGATGATCCGTTTCAGGTGTTCCAGTTCATGTTGGGCAAGCAACGATTGGGTGTACAGGTCATCGCCGGTGAATGATATTGCATCGGGGCATTTTTCCAGCAAGTATTTGACCAGGGTAGTCTTTCCCGCCTGACGGGGGCCATAGAGTATCAGGGCGGTTCCCGGTTTTCCCAAACCATCATGGATCTGTTGTTCAATGGTGCGAGTGAACATGATACACCTCAAAACAAACTAAATTGATATATCTTTAATTATATCATTTATTATAAATTAGTCAATATGCTGTTTATTTACAAGGTCATTCTGGTTCCCATCGAACCCTGCTGAATGCGGCATTGGCGCACTCCTGCGGTAGTTCACCGCGTGGCACCGCTTTAGCTGCCCGCCAGTCCGTTTCACCTACCTCGCGGAAACGCCTGATCGCCTCTTCAATGGTTGCCTTATTGATCTCGTCACTATGGATGACAATATCCAACCCTGTTCCGTAGCAGAAGAATCGGTCAGCTGTGAATGATTCAAATATTTCCGGCGGTTCACTCTGAATAATTTCATCAACAAGCTTGTCTTGATATTCGTGATAACTCAGCCCGTCATATTTTTCATAGATCAGCTTTGGACGCTTTACCATTTGGTACATGCGCTGGCCTTTTGTACAGACCGGTTCAAATTTTATATCCGTTTCTGCAAACTGCTCTTCAGGAGTCAGTATCTCCCATGCCCGTGTGTGAGCCATCTCTTCCACAACATCCCAGAATTCTCTTGCCGCTGTCAGGATAGTAGCGTTCCAGATTGTTAGACCATCACTGCCAAGGAAATATATATCGGCCCACTGATTGTAAAGAGCAGGTCGCCCCGGTTCGTCAAGAACATGGTCACTGGTAAACTGTCCACCATACACCGAAGTATCATTGCGTATCTTCTGGCGCAAGCGGATGAAATTGTCCCGCTGTTTGTGACGGGAAAGGTGCTGGTACGGTGGTTTTTTCTTGCGTCTCATATTTTCTCCTCACTTCTCGCTTACAGAGATTTACTCAAAACTCCGGCTTCCACTCCCTGATAGCAGACATGCACATTTTTCCCCCAAGAGTGGCATCGGTTACTGACTGCCTTTAATATGCCCAAGCTCCGTATATTCTTTTGTCCATCGCTGAATAAAGTAATCTGCTGTTTCATCAAATATTGTTGAGTTTGCAAATTCCGGTACTCTCAAGTTAAACCATACGGTGCGAGCTTCTTCTAAATAAACCTCCGCTACTTCGTGGAGGTTCCCGTTACGGATGGCCTCTTCAAACTCTTTCCACTCATAATTTGCGATATCCGCAATCGTAATCCTGGCTAATCGTCTAGCAGTAGCTTCGTCGGCATTTGGTATTGCCTGAACCGTGAAAACAGTTTCCGTCATTGCATACCTCCATCATTACGTTCTGTCATTATGTTCCTACACAACATCACCTACGGCGTAAATGGTCATTCATCCCCTCAATGTTGCCCGTAGTGCATTTTTTCACCTGCCAACTCAAGAACCGCCTCTACCTGTCTGGTTGCCTTCATCACAAGGTAAAGGCCAAACCCTCCCTAAGATATATAGATACAGTGTGGACAAGGTTAACATAAGCATCTGACAGAATAAGTCACGTAATAGAAAAAAATCTTTTTTTGTTTCAATTATGCTGCCTTGCGCTTAATCGGGATAACGTTGCTTTCGGTGGCGGTGATGATGCTGTTCAACTTGCGCTCCCATGCTTCAAGTGCTTGCTGCTTCTCTTTGTCGTATCTGTTCAAGTTATAGGTGCGGATAATACCCTGTTTTGTGTGATTCAGTAAGGCGTCAATAATTTCATCCATAAAGCCGATTTGTGACATTAGAGTTGCTGCTGTTCGGCGCAGGTCGTGAGGTGTGAAGTCGGCAACACCCAGCTTGTTTTCTGTGACTGGCTTTCCGTCTGCGTCAAATACTGGCTTATCATTTACAAGAACAGGTACGGCAAGATTACGGCTTACAACCTGTGATATGGAGAGCCTCGCCATTGCTTGAATTTTCTTGAGGTTCGTACATGGAAATATGAACCCCTTTGGCTTCATTGTTTCTGTTTTAGGGTCAAATACCTTGAGTTCTCCGATCAGCTCAAGAGCTGTGCCGGTCAGATAAACACGGTGCGCCCTTTTGTTCTTCGATCTTTCAGCGGGAATAGTCCACCACTTACCATCAATCTCGTCGGTGTGCATACCTATCACTTCGCCTGGGCGTTGGCCGGTGACCAGAATCAAGCGTATTGCGCTTCTGATTGCACTGGACGCTTGGCAGGTGTCCAGTTTGTTCCAAAGAGTTTTGATCTCGGATTCGCTTAAAACACGGTCGCCACGATTAAGCGGGGCTGGCATGACAACACCGTCACAAGGGGAGTGTTCAATAATGTCTCTCTGAACGGCGAAGCGGAACATCTTTCTGATGATCTTAAAATTGTTGTTCGCTGATCCTGGAGAACCGCGCTCAATGATCGACTCCAATAAAAGGACAACATCACGTTTCTTGATGTCGGTAGCCTTGCGGTTGCCCCATACCGTGAGTGCATCCTTGTTCAATATCCGTTCATCCTCATACCATGACCGCTTTGTCGGCTTCGCGTGTTTTTCAATGTACTCGGTGATAAGATCGGAAACCGTAAAAGCAAGGCGGTATTCTTCGCGCTTTTGGCGGGCTGTATTATGCTTCTGGTCACGCTCTTCTTGTGGATCGCGAGGATTAGCTTTGTCGTGAAGGATTGAATAGGCTGCCGAATAATCAGTTCTTGCGTCAGCAAGGCTCTTGTCTGGGTAGCTACCAAGATTCATTTGTCTGCGTTTACCGTCAAAGGTGTAAGTGAACACCCATACCTTGAAGCCAGAGGGTAAAACTCTAATACCAAAACCATCACCTTCACGTAACTGATACATCTTGTCTTTTGGTTTGAGGTTGGCTATATACTTATCCGTAAATTTCATTTTGCCCCCATATCGAGGTTACACGAAAACATGTAACCTCTCGTGTAACCTCTTTGATGTTTGCTTGCGGTGAAATTTCATGAAATGCTATAGGGAGATTATAGATGATAAATATAGATAAGTCAAACAGTTATAAGATATTATTGCGGACAATATAAAAGCTATGAAATGCTGTAAAGGCAATAATGTCCTTACTTACAAGCTGGATGTCACAGGTTCGATCCCTGTTTCGCCCACCAATAATAAGGGTTTAGCTGATTATGGCTAAACCCTTATTCATTTATGCCGTAGTGAATGCCGTAATAAAGTTTGAATTACCTATTCCGATCATCTGCGTACTCGATGCACAACAGGCAGAATGTTGAGCACCCCCTATGCCATTCCGCCGAGTATGACACATTATAAACTCTCTACAGTCTAAACTAAATTATTGTGGATTTTGCTGAATAGAAGTATAAATATCAATTCTGAAAAGACTTATTAAGTAAGTGGAATTTATCAGCGTTTGGCAAGGTCTTTCGATGAGTTCAAAAAGCAAGAAAATATTTTTGATAATGATAGGCTTCGTCCTTGTTCTAATTGCGGCAGGTCTTTTCTATTATTTTTCCTTGCCAGAAGTAAGGGTGGTGAGGGTGCAAAAAGGTTCCATAAGTGAGACTGCAGAGGAAACCGGATATGTTAGAGCTAAAGAATTCTATGATGTTCAGGCTCCTACAGCCGGTCAGATAATTAAACTGGTTGCTGCAAATGGTCAACCGGTGAAAAAAGGTCAACCAATAGTTATTCTTCAAAATCTGCCTGTTGAAACGCAGTTGGCAACACTGAACAGGAATATATTGGCTGCGGTTGCGGATCGTGATAATTCAAAAGCTATAATAAATATTGCCAAGACAGATTTAGAAGAGGCAAAAAAGGATATTGCGAGAAAAACAAGCCTCTACAAATCTGGAG
>CAJBRY010000518.1 GCA_903958085.1 uncultured Geobacteraceae bacterium | reverse complement strand
TAGAAAGACTGAATATCCAATATCCAACCCCACTTCGCTGAGAAGCTACGAGAGGGCAGGCACGGAATATCCAACCGAAAAGACAAATTCATTCAATAGTCGGAGAAAATTAATTTTTTCTTAAAAAACCGACTAAAGTCGAAGATCGCTGGGAAACAGGATATTTAGCCCCTTACGAAAAATTATAACAAATGTTTTTGCGATGTTTTAAAAGTAGTTTGCGTTCTCCGTAACGCAAAAAACAAATTTGCCTTTTTCGACCGGAGGTCGCAAGCTACTTCGCGCCGTAAGGGCTCGATTAAAAATAACTTGGGCATTTGCTGACGAAGATTGTTTGTACACAAACAACTTTTGTTCAAAGGTGCTGACAGTTCGATAGTTATGTCATTTTTGGAAAGCTCAACCCGATTTACGAGTTGTTCAACGATAAAACGTTTTGTTTCAAAGTCAGCGTTTTTTAATTGGCTTCGGGCAGTTTCTGAAAACTTGGAAAAAGAGTTCAGCATAGCGATGGCTTCCGTCTCGTTGAAATGGTCGTCGGAGTTTTTGTCCAGCTGGGACTGCAAAACATGATTCTTATCCGACAAAACCCTGTAACGGGCTGAATGTTCCTCTTTGATTACGACACCCTCAATAAAAAGCGAATTGAGGCGTTTCATCTGCTCTCTGATCTGAAGGATTTTATCATTGAGCTTATCAACGCCTTGTGTGACTTTCGGAGCTATTTTTCCAGCATGATGCTTGTAAAATGTTTTCAAGGATGTTGGGTTTTTTACTATTTTGGCGACTTCACGCCAAATCAAGTCATCAAGCTGTTCCAGAGGAAATTTCACGGCATTGGCGCATTGCGTTAGTCCAGAGCTTTCCGCTTTGCTTTTGCGGGTAAATGCGCAAAAATAATTACTTTTGAGCACGTCAATTTGCATCCGCCTTTTGCAGACGGGGCAGAAAATAAGGCCTCTAAGCAAATACTCTCGGACTGTGTTTTTTGAGGAAAGCTTTTTATTGTTTTCCAGCCGAGCTTGCGCAAGTTCAAAAGTCTCATCGTCGATAATACGTGGGCAGAAGAAAGGGAGCCATTCTTCACGTCCTCTCAGACGATTACTGGATTTCTCGTATTTGCTGTATAATGATGGCGCATTTTTACGTGCGGGAATAACAGCTTCATATTTATGCGCGTAACCGGTGCCGGTACACATGGAATTTGTAAGGACGCATCTGACGCTGGAAGCATGCCAGGCTCCTCCTCTCACGGTAGGGATTTCCTCTTCATTAAGCTTTTCGGCCACATGTCTCAACCGAGATTTTCCATCCAGAAACCAAGAAAAGATTTTTCTGACCGCACCAGCTTCCTCTTCTATAATTGCATAACGTGCAGGAGCATCATGTTGCTTGGAAATATACTTGTAGCCGAATGCACGCTTGGCACTGACAAGTTCACCTGCTTTCATCTTGTGCAATTTCCCACGCCGCGTCCTCTCGGTTATTTTGGCTCTTTCATATTCGGCAATGACCCCCTGCATTTGCAAAAGAAGCGCCTCGTCGGGATTCTTCCCAATAGGGCAACGGATAAACTCAAAGCGGCAACCGTGCCGCTCAAACTCTTCAACCATGAGTATCTGATAAACATATTTCCGCGCCAAACGGTCAGGGTCGTAAACAACAACGCAGTCGTATCTCAACATGGCCACGCTGTCGCGCAGTTTGTCAAGGCTGGGCCGAGACAAAATACTTCCCGAATAACCGTCATCAGCGTATATATGCTCATCAGATATTTGGCAATTGCGTTTCGCGAGAAAATCTTTTATTGCCGCAATTTGGCTGTTGATAGTCTCGTTGGATTTCTGAGCCTGTGTGGAAACACGGGCATATGCGGCTACGCGTCCCGGTCTGAATTCCACAGTTCGGGCTGGATCATTTCCGCTCCAGGAGTTTTGTTTTTGACTGGTATTGTCAACTTCTCCGGTTTTAGTAGATGCTTGTATATCGCCTCCAATTTTCTTGCGAAGTTGCGATCCGGATACTCTTTTTTTTATTTTTATTCTTTCTGTCATAACACACCCGATTCCTTTATAATCACATTGTTTTTACTGTCTTTCTATTTGACACAAAATCAACAGAAACTATCTTTTTATTGTCTTCGTCTTTATAAATCTCGTATTTGCAGGTAATTACAAAAGTAAAGGCATATTTTGTGTACACAGAATAAATATTCCGGATGGATTATCATGGTGCAAAAGAGGAACATATCTTAAGATATTTGACGATTTTGCAACGTGATAAGCGGCCGGAAGAACGCCAGCCCCTTGGGACGGGAATCCATGTATTTGTCTTTTTCGTTGCTTCACCCTTCACGTATGCTAGATACGCTCAGGGCTTGCGCCTAAAACACAAACACCTGTATCTCCCGTCAAATGCCCAAGTTATTTTTAACCGAGCCCTTATACGGAGACAGGTGCTTCAGCCTGACGTTCATGGCCGTTGTCAAACAGGCTTCCAGCTCCTTCATCCTTGTGGCGATTATGTTGAATATGAGCTGCGTCTCAGGCAGCAAACGCACGTCGCCCATCACATTTGAATACTGGATCAGCACTGTCTTCAGAGTCTCCCTGGAGTATCCGTCCAGGTTGAAATAAACGGTGAGCAGCGCATTGTGGAGTACGGCCTGCGGTGAATCATCCCTGTTCGGGCTCAGCATAGCGTCGCCCCTGCTGGTCGTCTTTACTGTAAGTTCCACCGGCGTGCCGACATCGGAGCCGCAATTCAGCAGTGCTGCCTTCATTTCAACAAGCCAATCATCCATCAGCGGTGCGAGCCATAACGAATCCTGACGGTTCAGATATCCGAAGTTTTCACTGCCGTTTATGACTTTGATTGCATTGCTGTCGCAGCGGTTTTGCGGCTCGCGCTCTAAACTCAGTCGATGTCCGGACTTCGGCTGTGCCGGTGCGTATTCGATTCCTGTGAGATTGCTGTGGATTGTCCCTAGCGTACTCATAATCACTCCTTTGATGTTATTCGTTTCCAACGGCAACTGTGCCGCCTTGATATTTATCTGGCAGTCATTATAGTTAGGGAACTAGGACATTTTGCGTCCTTATAAATTTTCAGGCCGAAAATTTATGCAAAAAAAGATAATGCGCCAACTTTAATAAAAATGGGCGGGACGCCCGTGGAAAACACAGGCAAGATGCCTGTGCGACTGCGGCAAGACTAAAACATTAGTGAAAATCTCCGGTTCGCCGATTCTCCGGTTCACCGGTTCATTCTTAAACAAAGGGGGGATTTATGCCGACCAACAAGAAACAGCTCCAGCGCCTGGT
>CAJBRY010000517.1 GCA_903958085.1 uncultured Geobacteraceae bacterium | reverse complement strand
GAAGTTATTAAACTTGGTGGACTTCATATTCTTGGAACTGAACGACATGAGTCCCGACGTATTGATAACCAGCTCCGCGGCCGTTCCGGCCGACAGGGTGATCCAGGTTCTTCGAAATTTTATCTATCACTGGAAGATGATTTGCTCCGAATTTTTGGATCTGAAAGAGTTTCAAAAATCATGGATCTTCTCAAAATTGAGGAGGGCGAGGCTATTACCCATAGCATGATTTCAAGATCTATTGAAAACGCTCAGAAAAAAGTTGAAGCCCACAATTTTGAAATACGAAAGCACCTTATTGAATACGATGATGTCATGAACAAACAGCGTGAAGTAATCTATACGCAGCGGCGTGAAATATTAGCTGGGCAGGACATCCGTGAGAGCTTTATTGACATGCTCAACGAAACTGTTGAAGATATTTCAATGACTTATGCAGTTGAAAAAGTCTCACCTTACGATTGGGACTGGCAGGGAATCAGCGATAGCGTTCTTAAGTGTTTCAATCTGCAACTCGATATTCCTCATGAGATGGTCAGTCGTTTGACGCCTACTAACTTCCGAGACACATTAAAAGAACAAGCGCATGCAATATTTAATGGTCGTTTGCAGGAAATGGGCGATGAACTTATGGATCATCTTATAAAGATCATGATGTTGCAGGCAATTGATACCCACTGGAAGGATCATCTCCTCAATATTGACCATTTGAAAGAAGGGATCGGTCTGCGCGGTTACGGGCAAAAAGACCCCAAACAGGAGTACAAAAAAGAAGCTTATAACTTTTTTATGGATATGATGATTAGAATCCGCGAGGAAGTTGTAGAGCGAGTCTATTGGGTTCAGATCAATCACGATGGTGAAGAAATTGAGGAGATGGAAGAAGAAATGCAAAGTAAAAAACTGGTTTTCAATTTAGGAACTGCAGAGGAACGCTCCAATGAACCGGCCAAAAGTCAGAAAGTAGCGGGGCGGAACGATACATGTCCTTGCGGTAGCGGTAAGAAATATAAAAAATGCTGCGGAAAGTAACTAAGATGGATATCAAAGGGTTTAAATTTTCTACAACTGAAGCTGCCATAAAAAAAGCTGGAAGGAAGGACCTGGCACTCATTTATTCGGAAGTTCCTGCAATGGCAGCTGCCGTATTTACAAAAAGTACTGTTAAAGCAGCTCCGGTTTTAGTGTCTCAAAAACATATTGCCAACGGTACTGCCCAAGCGCTGATTGTAAACAGCGGGAACGCAAATGCCTGCACTGGTGTCGTAGGTATCCAGGCTGCTGAAGAAACATGCATACGTGTTGCTCGTGAGTTGGATATTAAACCTATTGATGTTCAAGTTTGTTCAACAGGCGTTATCGGGGTGCAGATGCCTTTGGACAGATTAATTAACAATATCCCTGGGCTTGTTTCTGGTCTGCCTTCAGGAACTTTTTCTGATGTTTCTGAGGCAATAATGACAACCGATACATTTCCCAAAATATCTTCAGTTGTTGGCGAAGCTGATGGGGTAAATTATACTTTAGCCGGCGTGGCAAAAGGCGCCGGAATGATCATGCCGAACATGGCTACAATG
>CAJBRY010000516.1 GCA_903958085.1 uncultured Geobacteraceae bacterium | reverse complement strand
CCTTGCAACCAAGTTTCCCAAGGATACTCTGTGCTACCTTCTGATTTATGACATTATCTTCGGCAAGCAGAATACGGACTCCCCTGTCAGCTGTCTCGGCAACCGTATGCCTGGTGATGATGGCATTATCAGGTGCATTGGCTTCAGCGCGACCCAACACCAGTGAGATGCAATCTCGAAGCTGAGCCCGCCGCACCGGCTTAGACAAAAATCCGGCAAACCCGATTTGTTCAAAGACAGCTGCGTCTCCTCGATTGGCAATGGATGTAACCATTATAAGGAGGGTATGTGCCAGAGTAGTTTCTCTTTTGATCCAGCGACCAAGTTCCAGCCCATCCATGCCTGGCATCTGCTGATCAAGCAGCGCGAGATTAAAGGGATCTTTTTGCTGAACCGCTTCGTATAAAAGCAGTAAAGCTGACGCTCCGTCAACAGCAGAGGCGTATTTGCACCCCCAATCACGAAGCAAACTTTCCATTAGTAGCCTATTGGTAGCATTATCATCTACAATCAACACTTTTGATCCTGATATATCGGCGTGTTTCAATACCTCTGGCCTGTTTTGTATTTCGGTTTGTTTCTCAAGCCTGGCAGTAAACCAGAATGTCGATCCTTTTCCCTCTTCGCTAGCTATTCCAATCTCACCATTCATCAGTTTGACAAGCTGTTGGCATATACTTAGTCCCAACCCTGTACCGCCATATTTGCGGGTGGTGGTACCGTCAGCCTGCGTGAAAGGATCAAAGATGGCAGCAAGCCGGGACTCGGGAATCCCGATACCGGTATCTCTTACCTCAAAGCGAATGGTAGCAAAATCGTCGTCTTCGGATGCAAGCTCTGCGTATATTACGACTTCACCTTCATGGGTAAATTTAATGGCATTGCCCGTGAGATTTGTTATTATTTGACGAAGCCTGCCTGGGTCACCTTTCAAGTATGCCGGCACACTGGGATTGATCTGACAGATCAACTCCAAACCGGATTCCGCCGCCCTTATCGCCATCATTTCTGCAGTATCTTCTACAGTAGAACGCAAATCGAAATCCAGAGTCTCCAGATCGAGTTTTCTGGCTTCAATCTTAGAGAAATCAAGAATGTCGTTGATAAGTCCTAAAAGGTTTTCGCCGCTCTTACAGACTATTTCTGCATAGCCGCGCTGTTCTTTAGTCAACTCTGTGTCCAACAGCAATCCGGTCATACCAATTACTCCGTTCATAGGTGTCCGGATTTCGTGACTCATGTTAGCAAGAAACTCACTCTTGGCAATATTAGCAGCCTCGGCATACTCGCGGGAAACAGTAGATTTATTCAACTCTTCTGCCATCAAGTTGAATGCCTCAATCAGGGATTTAATTTCACCTGTGGCGTTAATATTGAGTTTGGTATCCAACTTCCCATTAGCAACAAGCTTGGTAGCCTCAACCAGACTTGTTAGAGGCGAAAATATTATTCGCTTGGAGACAAAAAAGAACACACAGCCCAAAACAACTACAACAAGAGTATTAAGAAAGAATACATAGAGGACGGTGCTGACAATCTGGCGTTTAATGTTCTTATGCGAAAGACAAATAGTCACTTTGCCAATGACATATTCACCTGACAATATGGGAATTGAGAGCTCGGTTGCCGGTTCGTTCTGCCGAATAGCGTTCAAGATATCCGGCAATTCGACATTAGCTGACAATGTAGCCAGAAGATTTTTAAGATTGTCGGATTGGTAGTTGATGCTTGCAAATTGGGAGGTAACTATTTTGCCCTGATCATTGCTTATGAATGTGAACAGGATATCTTCATCTTTATTGATCTCGCTGACAATGGAGTCCAGCTGTATAATGTCCCTTGTAACCAATGGATCCTGGCTGATTAATGCTATATACGATCCAAGGCTCTGTCCCTTGTTCGTCAGAGAATTGCTCAGTATTCTTTTTTCATTCAGCGCAATAAAAGCACTAAGAATAATAGAGCATAAAAACAGGGTAATACCGATATATTTAAGGAATGTATAACGAACACTTCCACCATGAATTTCATCTGCCACGTTTTACCATTCCTTTGT
>CAJBRY010000515.1 GCA_903958085.1 uncultured Geobacteraceae bacterium | reverse complement strand
GACCAAGGTACACCCACTCTATCTGTCTTTTCTTGGCCAATTCGGCAATAAGATCATGGCTTAAGGTGGATTTACCAGAGCCATCGCAACCCACTACGGCAATGACATTTTTAATAGGCTCATGGCAAGAAGGTGCTTTTTTAAACAAAGTTTGGTTCCATTGAGTGTTAACTGCGCAATTCATTAATAATCATATTTTTCAGTATATTCTTTTAAACGCAGTCTGATTTCTTCTGGCATGACAAAAGCATCTTTGTAATAGTCTTGCGTCTTATTAAATTTCTTAGCAATTAACTCATCATGCATGCTTCCCATCAAACCATTAAGAGTACTCACAAATTTTGAAATGCTTTGATGGTAAGCAGAAGGATAAAGCGTTTTAAAATTGTCATACATGGCGACTTGGCGGCTAATCACCTTACGCATATCGTGAAATTCATGGCTAGTAATTTCATCTTTAGCTAAATTTAATCGAATGAAATTAATTTCATTTTTAATATACTGCCGAAACCCGTCCACTGTGGATGGCTTAAAGCCCTCTATTTCTTTAACCGCAATGGCGTAAAGTGGTTTGCTCAAAAACAACTCTAGGAGAACCAACCATGAAAATCGAAGTTCTGGGAACCGGCTGTGCAAAATGCAAAACCCTTTATGAAAATGTTAGAAAAGCAGTAGAGGAGAGTGGTAAGAACGCTGAAATTGTAAAAATTGAGGATATCCCGTCTATTATGAAGTACGGTGTCATGAGCACTCCGGCTCTGGTCGTTGACGGGCAAGTGAAATTTTCCGGCAAGGTTGCTTCCGTTGCCGAAATAATCGGGATTCTGCCATGAAACTTTTTTCTGTAGGCATGCTTCTACTGTCCGCCACTATCGCCTATGCTGAATTGCCTGGTGCAACGTCTGCGGTTGTCAGTCAAGCACTTTCTTCAGGTAAACCAACAGTTATTGACCTTGGAGCCCGTACCTGTATTCCATGTAAAAAGATGGCACCCATCCTGGAAACGTTGTCTGGAGAATACCGCGGTAAGGCAAACGTACTATTTATTGACGTTCACGAAGATCAAGCTGCTGCCAGGAAGTTCCGCGTTCAGATGATTCCTACCCAGATATTCCTTAATGCGCAGGGAAAAGAGGTCAAACGTCATATTGGCTTTATGGACAAATCAGACATCTTGAAAGAGTTGAAGGTTGCTGGTCTCAAATGACGTTTCTGGATAACATCGAGCAGATAATCACGCTCTATCCGTTTGTTGCATTCGGAGCGGTTTTTATGGCCGGTGTGCTTTCCTCTGCCTCTCCCTGCGTTCTTGCAACAATACCTCTGGTTGTAGGGTTTGTAGGTGGCTATAGCGATGGCGATAAAGGTAAGGCTTTTCGATATTCGCTGCTCTTTGTCCTCGGGCTGTCACTCACTTTTACTGCTTTCGGTGCTGCGGCAGGTCTGCTGGGAACCATGTTTGGAACCCTTGGCGGACCGTGGTATCTTATTGCCGGTGCGATTGCGATGATCATGGGTGGCCAACTGATGGGGCTGTACGAGATCCGCCCCCCAATAAAGCGTGATTTCAAGCCTAAGCAAGGTGGTATTGTCGGTGCTTTTCTGCTGGGACTGTTCTTCGGAGTGGTCTCCTCTCCATGTGCTACACCGGTACTGGTGGTGCTGCTAACGCTGGTGGCTGGCAAGGGGCAGTTACTTTATGGCATTGCACTGTTGTTCTGCTACGCAATTGGCCATTGTTTGTTAATGCTTTTAGCCGGAACTTTTACCGGTTTTGTGGAAGGTTTTGTGAAAGCGCGTGGAGTTGTAAGTTTCTCTATACTAGCTAAGCGAATCAGCGGATTGATAGTCGCATTAGTTGGTGGCTGGTTTGTGTGGCAGGGATTCTGACAGTGAGTTGGTCGTGTTGAACTATGTTGACGCACTGAGATCCGCTTTGGAATAAAGCGTGGTGCCGATCATCGCTGCCGATATTTTTAGTAAATATCAAATACAAACCAGAGTGTATAGATAACTGCGGTGACGCCCTTGTGCTGCCATCGCGTTACCATCCCAAGGCAGTTTGCTTAAGGCATCGAGTGGCCAGACAGAAAAGGCAATAAATGAACTTTCAAAAGGCATACTGTGCCATAGCGTTACTCTTTATCACAGTAATTCTAGTCGCTTGCAGCAAAACGGCACAAGTTCCAGCTTTGGCGGCAGATGCAACAATATTGGCCTTTGGAGATAGTCTGACTGCCGGTACAGGTGCGAATGATACTGAGAGCTATCCAGCAGTCCTGTCACAACTAATTGGACGAAAAGTTATAAATGCTGGGATACCGGGAGAGGTTTCAGCAAGTGGAGTTCTGCGACTACCGGAGTTGCTTGACCGGGAGCGCCCTGCGCTTTTGATTCTCTGTCATGGTGGGAATGACTTGCTTGGCAGGCAGTCCCACCAGGTGATTGCTGATAATCTTCGAGCCATGATACGTATGGCAAAAGATCGAAACATTCCTCTGCTGCTTCTTGCAGTCCCGTCACCAGATCTAACCCTGAAGCCACCTGCTTTGTATGAAAAACTCTCCAAAGAGTTTTCTATTCCTATCGAGTTGAAGGCACTGCCTCATATTTTGGGAAAAAGTTCACTCAAATCAGACCATATACATCCAAATGCTGCTGGATACAAGATGCTTGCAGAGTCACTGGCCAAGCTGTTGAAAATGAGCGGAGCGTTGCAGTGATTGATGTCTGTCTTGTCCGGAGACTATACCTGGGACTCAATTTTCTTACATTTCGAACTGTGGATTATTACTGCGGTCTGTTGTTATCAAGATTTCTCCGTTCAACCTAGCTTTGCCTATCCGCATTATTTACTTTTATCGACAATTTTTTACT
>CAJBRY010000514.1 GCA_903958085.1 uncultured Geobacteraceae bacterium | reverse complement strand
ACTACAACTTTGTACCTGAACGCGATCAACAACTGATTCCATTCTATGATTATTCTGACCGCCTGATTCATAGGAATGCAGTTACTTTGTCTGCAACCAGCTTGATAAACGGCAAATTTTTGTTTGGCGATACATCAGAATACCGTGACATTTCAAGAATCAAACTAAGTGCTGATTATTTGATTTCAGATGAACGTAGAGATTTGTTGACTCTGGTTGATAGCCAGCGCCCATGGAGTGACCTGAATCTCGAATCGGAAACATGGGTTAATAAACAGCTCCGTGTTATTTTTGATTCCCGCTTTGACTTGTACGAAAATCACTTGTCTACGGCTATGGCAGGAATTCAGTTTGACGACAGGTCTGGCAATTCTATAGGGAGTGGATACCAGATGGCTCGCAATGAGGTTGAATATTTTGAAGGAAGGTTATCAACCAAACTGATAAAGCCACTGAATCTTTCCTACGTTGCCCGCTATTCATTTGATCGTGGTGATTTTCTTGAAACAGTATACTCTGCTGAATACCGTCATAAATGTTGGAGCGTGAACCTGGCAGTTCATCAGCGTCCCGGGAATAATTCTTACACAGTAAATTTCAACCTGGCAGGTTTGGGAAGCAAATAACAGTTTGCGTAATTATGAGTATTCAAGCAGCAAAAGGAGTCTCTGGTAGTAAAGAACTTTTTTTATTTCATCATCTGAAAGTTTTTTATTTATTACCGGTTTGACAAACTGCCGAAGAAAACTCCTATCACTATATGACAGTGGCGAATTTGCAACTCCAAGCCGAGGTGGAATTCGTAAAGTTCCAAATTTAAATCGACCTACAGAAGATATTAAACATGGATTTAACATCAGAACACTCTCTGCCGGCTTCGGTTTAGCCTTCGAAATATTTTTTCTTAAATAAATAACATAATTTCCTGAAAATTCCCGGCGCTGTTCAAGCTCTTTGAGTCTCAATATCTCATCCTCAGGATTTTCAAGAGCGTCTGAATGGGCAAACATCAATAGTTCAAGATCTGTCTGACTAATCAACTCTAAAAGCCCTTCCACTGTATATGTGTGTACCCTCGGATGAAGTAGCGCGTCGGCAAGCCCGGACGCTGTTCCTGGTTCATCTGAATAATTCAGGTAGTTTGACAGTCTTGATCCGGAAACAGCTTTATTAAGCAGAGTACGTGCTTTTTCGACCGAATTTATCCCCAGAAGCTTGAAAGCTCTGCGGATGGAATCCTCTTCTCTACGGGCATAACGATTGTAAAGCATAATTCGGAGGATTCCCCCCGGCATAAGATGACTTTCAAGTTTTTTCAACCCGGCAAGCGGCTTTTCCAAGTGGTGAAGAACTCCAAAAGAATCAATCATTCCGAATTTGCCTTGTATCACATCATGCTCAACAAAATCCCCGCAGTTATAGCTGATGTTATGCCTGCCATGTAAAAGACAGTGCCAACGTGCTCTGCGGAGACTTCGTTCGGAGAGATCAATTGCAGTAATATGAGCGTCTGGATTTGCAACTGCAAATGGATAGGGGGCAAAAGTTCCGCTGCCAGCTATGAGAATCCTATTT
>CAJBRY010000513.1 GCA_903958085.1 uncultured Geobacteraceae bacterium | reverse complement strand
CCAATGCATTCACATACTTAAGGCAAAACACATTATTTATTCCATGGCAATACAAATCTCATTTAAAATCAATTCTAAATGAAGAACTGCTCTTTAGTAGTAACTATTTTATTAATCCTAACATCATGTGCAAAAGATAAGCCCCCGGTGGGTGACTATATTGGTACTTTTAAAGGAAACTACACTAGGGATTCAGTAAATATTGATTATACCCAAGTGTATATTTTGCAAATAAATGAATCAAATAAGACATCATTGACACTTCAATATCAATATCATATCTCCGAATTGACTAAAGATAACCACAATATTAGTGGTACTCTGGATTTTATTGAAATTAGAGGTGGCTCTGAGGGTCATATTTGGGGCCCAATTGAAGTTCATGGTTCATGGAAAAAGGAAAAAAGCAATTATACTATTTCAGGAAATTTTTCAAGGCTATATACAATACTTTCCGCTCTAGATTCAACAAAATTTGAATTTCCGATCAAAGGAACATTTAAAATAGAGTCAAATTTCTAGCTTGAAAAAATGAAATTTAGCACTGGCTATAATAAATAGGAATATGAGCGGTGCGCAGCACCCAGCGAATATTACGTGTTGAACTACATCAGCCGGGCCAAGGCCTATGTACTTATTGACGGTTTTTCAGATTTTTAGTGATATCTTAGATCAGAGTTCTTTGACATTTTGCAGGTCATTGTGATGGCGCACGACACACGACACCCGACACAAGGTGTTTAAAAGTTCTCTTCTGATCTGATTTTGTCCACGACAGGACATATCTCTCCCGCTTGCCGCAGGAGCGCAAAATGTTTTGATTATCAGGAATGAGCATTTTGGAAGGAAAGGAAAATAAAATCTGGTGATCTTATCCTTGGCAGTTCCCTGAAAGTGATCATTTTCCCGGTTTTACACGTCGGACAAAGACAAAGATTAACACCCGTCAGACGCTCGAATCGCTGCTGTTTAGTCTCGATTGTCTGACTTTTTTCTTTCGGTTTATTGCTGCTTTTTTCCCCAGGTGTAAAGCGTAAATCCATGTTACGTTTAACCGTATGGTTATAAATACCATAACGACGGATCTTAACAAACCGCTTAGGAAGGATATGAAGGGTAAACCTTCGCAGGAACTCAACTCCATCGAGGGTAACCGGCTTTTTGATGGCCCTGTCGCGGTAATCTTTGGCAATGAAAGTAACCTTTCCATCAGCAATGGTTAAAATGCGCTGGTTTGTAATAGCCACCCGATGAGTATATTGCCCAAGATATTTTACCACATGTTCAGCACTTGCCATCGAGGGTTCACAATGTACCACCCATGGGGTTTTATAAGCTGCCTGCACCCTGTCGTCAAAGATGGCCAGTTCATTTTGCTTTCGCAGGGCACGTTTTAAACTATCGAGGAATTTGCCTTTGAAGGCTGCACTAAGCTGATGAACAGGATAAAGGTACTGACCCGAATGACCGATTTCTTTCCACTGTCCATCCAGTGTATATCCGGCTGCCGGGACTATGCAGTGGATATGAGGATGAAGTGAGAGGTTCTGACCCCAGGAATGAAGTACTGCCACAGCCCCGGTTTCAGAGCCATAATGCGAGTATCCGAATGAATAGAGAGTGTTCCAGACAGCAGCAAACAGAATATCGTAATACATCCTCTGGTTATGCAAACAGACGGTGTTAAGCTGGTGGGGCACTGTAAAAATAATGTGAAAGTGCTTAACCGGCAGAGTGCTTTGCATCAGGTCGTCGATCCAGAAGGCTTGTTTGGCCGACTGACACTTAGGACAATGCCTGTCGCCACAACTGTTATAGCTATAACGAACCGTGCCACAGTTATCACATACCTCTTCATGTCCCCCAAGTGAAGCAGTCCGGCAATCTGATATTTTGCCCAGAACCTTTAATTGCAGGGGGGTACATCTGGTTCCGGCAAGCAGACCGGCGCCGAACAGGCTGACCACATCGGCCAGTTCAAACCTTGCCCTCATTTTCAGATGAACCGGGTTTCTTTTTTTTCGGATAGTTGTAAAGTCTGTCCAGAGGGCTGTGAGGCTTTAGCAGCGGGCATTGTGCCACATGCAGATAAAGCATTGTTGTGGTAATGTCGGCATGACCCAGGAGTTCTTTAACGGTTACTATATTTAGTCCCTGTTCGAGCAGATGTGTTGCATAAGAGTGCCTGAGCGAATGAAGATTTACATCTTTTTTTATAGAGGTCTTTTTCAGGTTTTCGCGAATCACCCACGATAGTCCCTTGACGCTGTAGCGACCATCTGGTTCTTTACCATTAAACAACCACACATAAGGGTTTTCCGCACTGAGATATTTTCTGAGTCCTAATGCCATGATTTCGCCAAGTGGAACAATACGGTCTTTCTTGTACTTGCTCTGTCGAATGTGGATTACCTTACGTTCAAAATCTATGTCAGATATTTTGAGATTGATAACCTCCTGGCTGCGTAAACCCGCAGAATAGATCAATGTCAGTACAATACGTTGTTTAAGAAGGGTTGGGGCGGCAAAGAGTTCCCTCAACTCCCGATAGTTAAGGATTACGGGAAGCTTTGTTTCTTTCTTCAGTGAAGGCAGAGCAATGGCGTTCTTGTTCATCCCCAGTAGACGGTAGTAGTAGCGAAGACCGTAGACCATGTGTTTAAAGCTGCTTCGAGACGGGGATTTGGGGTCACGTGCCAGAGCAGCAAGGTATTCATTGATCTCTTCTGGTTCAATCTGTTCGGGAAGCTTTCCGAAGTGAATCACAAACATGGCAATGCGCAGGATGTAATTATTTAATGTACTTTTACTTTGTCCGCGCAAGACAACCTGTTGCTCAAGCTTACGGACAACATTTTCAAATTCAGGAACAAGCATAATGGCCTGCTCTACCATAGTAAAACCTGATTTCTTTCTCATATACAGTAATTTTAGTGATGAATAATTCTGCATTATAGAAAGAATCAGGTACTTTTAAAAGCTATCCCGCGGAGGCGGGATTTAGTTCAACAAACAGTAAGCCCAATGCCTTGCTATTCCTTAGTTTCAGAGTTTTTTGTTTAAATGAAATTAATCGAATACCGAACATTAAACGTATAAATTTCGGCACTGGGCCTACTGTCGATCGTTATGTGCAACAGCCCAATTTTCTCATCGCGCTTGGCACAGTTCAGCATTTAATCAAGCATTTTTAATCGGTCTGCCTAATTTGTTGGTCAGTGGCCTCGTCGTTTAAAATCATTTGTATAACCGCTCTTCGTGGCTCAGAATTGTCACAAAATTTGCAGGCAAGCATTATCTTAATTCCTCTTCCCAAGTTGCTTTAAAGGCAGTGCAACGCTCAATTACCGTTTAATGTCTGATGCGGTCTGCAACGCAGGATCTGTCGAACGCCATAGTTCTTGGTAT
>CAJBRY010000512.1 GCA_903958085.1 uncultured Geobacteraceae bacterium | reverse complement strand
CGCAGACTCTGTGCCGTAAAACTCTTTCCTTCCCTTACAGCTCGTAAAAGCTCTGAATATTCAACACCGGGAACAGAGGCTATATTCTTAAGCCCGTTTTTAGAGGGGAGAAAATCCTTATGGCGGTGGGTAATGATGTCACCATCACTATCAATTATAAATGCGTAGCTATTCTGACCAAAGTTAAAATTACGCACAGTGTTCGTCATATCCTGCATTCTGATGTCAGCAGCAACGACACCAAGCTGTGCCCCGCCATGGTACAATGTCCTAGAAATGGTAACAACAATCTCGGACTTCTGGTCTAGTCCTATTGCCTCTTCGTACGGCTTGGTAAATACAGTCCTCGAACCATCGGCAACCGCTTCCTTGAACCATGGCCGTGTCTGAACCTGGTAACCTGGCTGCGGCACCCAGCCAGAAGCTGTATAAATTTGATTATCCTTCGTTCCTAAATAAAAATCCTTGATGATTTTTTGTGACAGGCGCACTTTCTCGACAAAAATTTTCTTGAGTACAACTGGATCAAATTTTTGATCTATTTCAATATCAGCGATTGTGTGATCAACTAGCAGCTTATATTTATTTAGCCAAAGATTAAGATCCGAAGCATTTCTATCGGCTATGGCTTGCATACGCATATCCAGTTGCCGCGAAACAATAGAATAGGAAACATAATAAGAGGCTGCTGATACTACGCAGAGAGATACAAGACTGATCAATAAACCAGTCATGATATATTTTGCCTTTATGGTTTTAATGCGGACAAACATAAATATGATCCTTGTTGCTTCTCTATTATTATGAGAGCCTCTTGATTGCAAACATGGTGAGGTCATCGTCAAATGCTCCACCACAGAAATCTGATACTTCACCAAGCAGCCTGCTCACCAGTTCAGCCGGTTCAGATTCACAACGGATCAATGATTCAACCAATCTTGATTCAAATTCTTCATTGGAACTGTTTTTAGCTTCAACAAGACCATCAGTATAAAGAAACAGAGTACTGCCAGAATTGAAAGGATACTCGGGCATTTCCCATTCATCCTCTGTATCCCATCCAAGCACAGGCCCTGTAGACTCAATGGTTATAATCTCGGCACCGTTAATCAAGTAGACCGGATTATGCCCTGCAGAGACAACCCTCAATATGTTTTTTTCACGATCAAGGGTCATATACGCAAGTGTTAGAAACATACCACTATCCATCAGCATCTGGCAGAGCATACGGTTAGCAGCAGTGACTATTTCGATTGGACTATCCATCGTCTGTCCAAGGGAGCGGAACATACCGTTACAGACTGCCATTACCAGCGCCGACGAAGTGCTATGACCTGAAATATCTCCGATAAGAAAATGAATACTTTTTTCTGTTTCCAGAGCATCAAAAAAATCACCGCCAATCTGATTGGATGGACGGTAATAAATTCCGGTCTGAAAACCTGACAATTGAAGCTTGATCGGGAGAATATTAGCCTGAACCTTGCTTGCCAGTACCTGTTCTTTTTCCAATTCCCTGTTTTTGCTCGCAAGATTTTCAAGTAATTGAATATTTTGCAGTTTTAGTTGATGCTTTTCAAGTACCTTCTCTACAGATATGGTTATGGTCTCATGAATGTTCTCATCCTTCATGAGGTAATCATTAGCCCCCTTGTTGAGAGCCGATATTGCTACAGATATCTCACTATTACCAGTCAGGATTATAATCGGCACAT
>CAJBRY010000511.1 GCA_903958085.1 uncultured Geobacteraceae bacterium | reverse complement strand
GATATTAAGAACTCTTGAATACTGCCTGATAAAAGATTATTATGCCTTCCATTAATCTAAATAGAAGGAAACTACCGCATGCGCTACAGCCGAATGAGGCTTTCGCACAAATTTTTTCTGGTGATCATTATTACTTTAGTACTCGTTGGTTTTACTGTCCTCCGAACACCATCGCTGACAGGCGAACCTTCCGCATCACCAGAGGACAAGGCGAAAGAAGACCTTTCTCGGGTCGAGTATCCAAGCCTGAAAAACATCAAATGGCATGCCCAGTTTATTCAGCCGCATCAATCTCTTGAATCGCTTTTTGGCACTGACTGGATCCTGATAGCCCGATTCAACAGGATCGACCGTCGCCACGTATACCCAGGCATGACGATTAAAGTGCCTGACAACATGGCAGATATTCGCTCATATACTCCACTTCCATCTTTCTATCAACCGGCAGCACGTCACGAGAAGTATATCCTTGTGGATGTAACAGAACAGTGGCTGGCTGCATATCAATTTGGCAAAATGGTCTTTTCAGTGCCTGCAGCAACCGGCAAAGCAACGACTGAAAGCCCGACGGGAGTTTTTAGAATATCGACTCGCCATCGAAATCACACTTCATCGCTATATAAAACGGCTAACGATGAAGAACAGTATCCAATGGACAACGCACTCCGATTTCACGTAGGCCCTGACAATGTTTCCTATTGGCTACATGCACGCGATCTCCCAGGAAAACCAGCATCCCACGGATGTATCGGCCTGTTTGACGAGGAAATGCAAAAACGGGTTTTTGATACACCAGAACATCCGGTACTTAAAGATTCACAAAAACTGTATGCGTGGGCAGCAGGAGAAGATGAATACGGCGAAGACAGCGGTGAGGCAGAAGAATTGGAAGACGGGCCGGTTGTTGAAGTGCGTGGCGGCCTGCCCCGTTATCTGGACAAACCGCCAACAAACATTCGGATACAATAAAAATTTGTCGTTCTATCTTACTTCGCAAGCCACTTTGCAACATCCTTGGCATGATAGGTGATAATTATATCCGCGCCGGCTCGTTTGAAAGCGGTCATAGTCTCCATAACTACCCGCTCTTCATCAATCCAGCCACGTTCAGCAGCTCCCTTGACCATGCTGTATTCACCCGACACATTGTAAACGGCGAGCGGCAGTTCAAATCCATTCCGTAGATCACGCAGAATATCGAGATACGGCAAACCAGGCTTCACCATAATAATGTCAGCACCCTCTTCGATATCCGAGGCCGCTTCTCGCATCGCTTCCCGACGATTGGCAGGATCCATCTGATAACTGCGGCGGTCGCCGAACTGAGGAGTCGATTCTGCCGCTTCACGAAATGGACCGTAATAACCGGAAGCATATTTAACGGCATAGCTCATGATCGGGATAGCATCAAAACTGTTTTCATCAAGTATCTCGCGAATAGCCCCTACCCGCCCATCCATCATATCTGACGGCGCTACCATATCAGCACCTGCCTGGACGTGGGAAAGTGCTTCGCGTGCAAGAAGTTCCAAGGTGGAATCGTTATCAACGTCCCCGTTTTTTATTATTCCGCAGTGGCCATGATCAGTATATTCGCACATACATACGTCGGTTATGACCGTCAACCCTGGCACATCTTTTTTTATCGCCCGAATTGTTTTCTGGATGATTCCGGTGTCGGAATAGGCATCGCTCCCCACCGCATCTTTGGTTTCAGGTATGCCGAACAAAAGCACTGCCGGAATACCAAGATTGTGAACCTCTTTTGCTTCGGCTACAATATGCTCAATAGACTGCTGGTATATGCCGGGCATTGAAGAGATCTCTTTTCTGATTCCGCTGCCAAAAGCAGAAAACATTGGGTACACAAGATCATTTACGGAAACGGATGTTTCCCTAACCATACGCCGAAAGGTTTCATTCCCTCTGATTCTACGAGCGCGAAACTGTGGAAAAAACATGATTTATCCTCCTTGGTATTGCTCAGGGTCCTTGCTTGAAATTCTGAATTTATCTATTTTTTACGACGATCCTGCATAGAAATCACTTTTGGCGCCCCACCTTCCTTGCGAATCCTCTTTATCCGTTCCTTCTCGGCTTTTTCCTCTTCAAGCCGTTCTAACTCGACTGGTGAAACTATATCCTCCATACGAAGCGGAGTCCCACCCATCGTGAAGTCAGCTCCTTCAATCTGATGATCGTCAAGAATCCAGGTAAAAACCTGCAGGGGAAAGGTAAGCACAAGGAGCTTAACCTGCCACCAGCCTGGCTTCACATCAGGAATAATGTCTTCAATTCTAGCATAAAAGCCGGGCTTGCTATCTACGTGAATGAGTACTAAATCTTGGATGGTCGCCATATATTCTGCCTTTGCATTCATAAATTGGATAGTCTATTCAAGTTTATTGGTTGAAGCAGTCCGTAAGCCGGGTTCTGTTTCCAGGTCAGGTCACCCCTTCCCGGACGACAGTCATTCATCTGGGTATGCCGTTACCGACACCCTCAAGCAACCAACCCGGAGGCACGGGCGGGCCGCCCTTAACGCCCCCCTATTTGGTCTTGCTCCTGACGGGGTTTACCTGGCATCCGACGTCACCGCCGAACCCGGTGAGCTCTTACCTCACCCTTTCACCCTTACCTGCCGTAGCAGGCGGACTTCTCTCTGTGGCACTTTTCCCTGGGGTCACCCCCGCTGGACGTTATCCAGCGTCACGCCCTATGGAGCCCGGACTTTCCTCCACCGGACAAACCGGCAGCGAACATCTGAACTACTTCAACCAAATCTTCGGCGCGGCACGACAGCCGTTTCAGGCTATTCGCCACACCATAGCGTTGCGCCGGTTACTACTGCTGCAGCTTGAGAATAAGAATTCGCTGGCAATGCGGACAGG
>CAJBRY010000510.1 GCA_903958085.1 uncultured Geobacteraceae bacterium | reverse complement strand
GATTCCTGAACAAGCCCATGCCCGAGAGAAACCGGGTGAAGACCTACATGCAAAAACCTAACCGGACAATGCTGATCTGGGACGCAAATTCATCAATTATCTTGCGCTTGCACATCGGCAGAGCCAGCCGGGTCTTAGGGATCTAATGACACGAAGAGGCGGCTATATTCTCCATGTGGATGGAACTTGTGAAGGAGACAGTCCCAATTTGTTTTGTGGCCTTGATGAGATTTCTGAGCTGGTGCTTGACACTATCAAAATCCCTTCAGAGAAAAAGGAGCAGCTTGTTCCATTTTTTCAACGTATCAAGGATCAGTATGGTGAACCCAAAGCGCTTGTACATGATATGGGGCGCGGGATTATCGCAGCAGTGGAAGAAGTTTTTGCAGGAGTGGCGGATTTCATTTGCCACTTTCACTTTCTACGCGATTTGGGAAAAGATTTGATGCTGGATGAGTATACAACTCTTCAGAAACATTTACGGAAGTTTAAAGTCAGGCCATTGCTAAGACAGAGAGCAAAATACCTTGAGCAGAAAATCAACCCGGCATGTCAGAGCATTGACGAGATCATAGTAAGCATTGAATCTGGTTCATGGCAGACCACCTCTTTTGAGAATATTCCTTTGATTACGACATATGCGCTAATCCAATGGATATTTGAATATCCGCGTCAGTCAAGTGGTTATGGATTTCCATTTGACAGGCCGCATCTTGATTTTTACAGACGTCTGCAAAATGCTCATCAGTTATTGAAAAAGATTATGAATGTTCATCTATGCGACAATATCAAAGACAACAAGCCCTTTTTTCAGACTTACCGGACATTCAAGGATGTTGTAGAAGACAAGCAACTCAATGAACTGGCGGCGAGTATAGAGCGTAAATCGGCAGTGTTTGACAAGTTGCGCATAGCCATGCGTATCGCTCTTCCTGAAAGCAAGAGTGGCATCAATGATGATGGTGATGATGCGGACATGAAAAACATCGAAAAGAAAGTGACCGTATTTAGAAAATGGCTTGCCAGCGATACGCAGAGGAAGGAAACCTATGCTAAGATGCTTGAGCAAATTGATAAATACTGGGAAAAATTGTTTGCAGACCCACTGCCTGTTTCTACCTCTGAAGGGGTCGTGTATATTCAACCACAAAGAACGAATAACATTCTGGAAAGATTTTTCCGAGGGGAAAAACGCCGTGGTCGAAAAAAGAGTGGTACGGCATCTATGAGCAAGCTATTAAAATCACTCCTCGCAGACACCCCATTGGTTCAAAACCTGAAAAACGCTGAGTACTTGGAAATCATCCTCAATGGATGCAAAAGCTTGGCAGAAAGATTTTCCAAAATCGATGCTCATATGGTACAACAGGAGATGAAGGCTGCAAACAATGACAGTGAAAAAATTTTGCCAGCGATCAAGAAACTGATAAGAGATTCTGACCTGACCAAGAAAATATCATCGCTGTTTCTCTCGAATGCAAAATAAGTGCCAACTGTCATTTGCGCTCATAGAGATATTATGAGCATAAAACACGGAAACATGGAATCAGGCCGGACAGATACTTTACGATTTATTTTCGCCGGGGTGGAAAACCTGTTTTTGAAAAACTCGGTTGGGGTTC